>VGOU01000009.1 GCA_016875795.1 Chloroflexota bacterium
GCGCGGCCCCGAGCAGGTAGAAGGAGAGGCCGAGCGGGCCGGCGCGCGCGGCGAGCGCGTCGACCACGAGGCGGCCGGGGGCGCGCCCGGGGAGCGGGTCGCCGAGGATGCGCGAGGCCACGAGGACGCCCGTGCCGTCGGGGACGACGAGGTCGGCCTCCGCCGCGATCCGCGCGAGCTCGGCGTCCCGCCGCGCGAGCATCACGAACTCGGGGTTCGCCGTGATGACGACGGTCCGCTCGCCGCGGCGCACCCGGTCGAGGATCGCGCTCACCGCCGCGGGCAGGTCGACGCGGTCGAAGCCGACGCCGAGGACGTCCACCCGCGACACATGTGGATCGTATAGACGCTCGGACTCAGTGACTCGTGATGAGGCTCCGGCGGAAGAAGTCGAGGTGCTCGAGCGCGAGGCCCGTGCCCTTCGCGACGCAGTAGAGCGGGTTCTCGGCGACGTAGCAGGCAACGCCCGTCACCTGGGTGAGGAGGCGGTCCATGTTGCGCAGGAGCGCGCCGCCGCCCGACAGGACCATGCCCTTGTCGATGATGTCGGAGGCGAGCTCCGGCAGGGTCTGCTCGAGGACGCTCTTCACCGCGTTCACGATCTGCTGCAGCACCGGCTCCATGGCCTCGGTGACCTCGTTGCTGCCGACGGTGATCGTGCGCGGCAGGCCGGCGATGAGGTCGCGGCCGCGCACCTCCATCGTGAGCTCGGGGTCCATCGGCAGCGCCGAGCCGATCTGGATCTTCACGTCCTCAGCGGTGCGCTCGCCGATCATGAGGTTGTAGCGGCGGCGGATGAAGTTCGCGATCGCCTCATCGAGCTTGTTGCCGGCGAACCGCACGCTGCGCGACACGACGATCCCGCCGAGCGAGATGACGGCGATCTCCGCCGTGCCGCCGCCGATGTCGATGATGAGGTTCCCGCTCGGCCCCGAGATCGGGATGTTCGCGCCGATCGCCGCGGCGAGCGGCTCCTCGATGAGGTAGGCGGTGCGCGCCCCGGCGCGGATCGCGGCGTCCTTCACCGCGCGTCGCTCGACGCTCGTCGCGCTCGACGGGACGCAGATCATCAGCTCGGGCTGGAAGATGCGCACGCTCCCGGCGACCTTGTTGATGAAGTGGCGCAGGAGGTGCTCGGTGATGACGTAGTCGGCGATGACGCCGTCGCGCATCGGCTTCAGGGCGGTGATCGTCCCGGGAGTGCGCCCGATCATGAGGCGGGCCTCCTCGCCCACCGCGACGATGCGGGGCGCGCCCTTGGGGTCCTCGCCCTGCGCGATCGCGACGACGGAAGGCTCGGTGAGGACGATGCCCTTCCCGCGGACGTAGACGATGACGTTCGCCGTACCGAGGTCGATGCCGATCTGCTTGGTGAAGATGCTCCTTAGGGTACGGGCGCTACTCCCCGGGCGCAGGCGGCGAGACGGGGAACAGGAACGTCCGGCGCACGAGCGCGCTCACGCGGTCGATGAGGATGACGACCGCCAGTGTGAGGAGCAGGCCGGTGAGCAACAGGTCGTAGCGGAGCAGCTCGAGGTAGCCGATGAGGTAGAAGCCGATGCCGCCGGCGCCGACGAACCCGAGGATCGACGACGCGCGCACGTTGTACTCGAACATGAACAGGAGCTGCGCGAGGATCCCGTTCGCGGCCTCGGGCAGGATCGCGTAGCGCGCGAGCTGCGCCCGCGACGCGCCGACGCTCCACACCGCCTCCACGACCTCGGGGTCGACGCCGTCGAACGTCTCGTACAGGAGCTTCCCGAGGTAGCCGAGCGAATACAGCGCGATGGCGAGGGCTCCCGCGGCGGGGCCGAGCCCGACGACCACCACGAAGACGATCGCCCAGAAGAGCGACGGCACCGTCCGGATCGCCGCGAGGAGGAGCTTCACCGGGCCGGTGACGGCCGGGCCGAAGAGGATCGGGCTCGCGAGGAGCGCGAGCGGCACGGCGAGCAGCGAGCCGAGCGCGGTGCCGACGAACGCGATCTCGATCGTCTCGAGCATCGCCTCGGCGAGCGTCGGCAGCGTGCTCGGGTCCGGCGGGAAGAGCGCGCGCAGGAACTCGCCGAGGTTGCGCACCCCGCGGCCGAGCCGGCCGACGTCGAACAGGCCGACGTCTGCGAGCGCGAGCGCGAGCGCGGCGAGGAGCGCGACGAGGACGATGCGGCCGCTGCCGCGCGGCATCCTCATGCGCGCAGCGCCTGCGCGATGAGCGCCGCCTCCGGCGCGCCGCGCACGTCCAGCGACACCGCCCCGCCGCGCAGCACGACGACGTGGTCGGCGTGCTCGCGCACGACGTCCATCTCGTGCGTCGTCATGACCACGGCGGCACCCTCGGCCGTCGCCTCGCGCATGAGCGACATGATCTCGGCGCTCGTGAGCGGGTCGAGGTCGGAGATGAACTCGTCCGCGAGGATGACGCGCGGCCGCTGCATGAGGGCGCGGGCGATGGCCACGCGCTGGCGCTCGCCGCCGGAGAGCTCCTGGACCGGCTCGTCGGCCTTGTGGGCGATCCCGAGCCGGCCGAGGAGCTCGCGCGCGTGGCGCAGCTCGGGCTCGGGGGGGATGCGCATCAGGCTGGGCAGCGTGCCGATGCGCGAGAGCGCCCCGACGACCGTGTTGTCGAGGGCGCTCAGGCTGCGCACGAGGCCGAGCTGCTGCGGGATGTACGCGACGCGCGGGTCGAGCCGGCCCCGCCGCGGCGCGCTGACGCGCGCGCCGAGCACGCTCACCTCGCCGGTCCGCGGCGGGAGGAGACCCTTCACGAGCTTCAGCAGCGTGGTCTTCCCGCTGCCGCTCGCGCCGAGGATCATCGTCACCTCAGCGGCGAGCGCATGGAACGAGACGCCGCGCAGCACGGGATGGGAGCGCGCGTACGAGAACGATGCGTCGCGGACGCGGAGCGCGGGATCGCCCACCGGGGCTAGCGGAGCGTCTCTACGAAAGCGAGGTTCGTCGCGTCAAGATACTTGCCCAGCTGGGCGAGGTGCTCGTCCGCCGTCGTCGCCCTGAACCCGGTGAAGATCCCGGAGATGAACTTCCGCATGAGCGGCCGGTGCTCGGCCTTCCCGAGCTCGAGGAGCGCGTCCTTCAGCTGCTGCTTCGTCGCCGGGTCGAGCTGCTTCGCGAACGCGACCGCGTGCGAGGGGATGGGGCCCTGCTGCTCGACCACCTTCGTGCCCGCGAGGACCTCGCGGTAGAGCGCTTCGCTCACGTCCCCAGCGATGATGGCGGCGTCGACCTGGCCGGCCTTGAGCGCTTCCCAGCCCTGCTGGTAGCCGCCGGCGAACTGCACCCTGCCGAAGAAGGTCTTCGGATCCGCCTCCCTGCCCGCCGCCGGCTTGGCGACGAGGCCGAGCTCGACCAGCCGCGCGAGCGGCGCGACGTAGCCCGAGGTCGAGAGCTGGCTCGGGAATGCCACGCGCTTCCCCCGCAGGTCCTCGAGCTTCGTGACGGTGCTGTCCTTCTTCACCACCCAGTAAGAGAAGTAGAAGGTCTCCTCCTTCTTCTCCTGGCCGATGACGACCTCGCGGACCTCGGCGAGAGCGACGTCCGCACCGGCGACCTTGTTCGCGAGCCGCGCCGGCCAGGCGCTCAGGAAGGCGGCATGGGCGTGGCCGAACCGGAGCGACTCGATCGTCCCGCTGAAGTTCGTCGGGAACACGAGGTCGACCTCGCGGCCAAGGCGCCTCTCGAGGAATGCGTCGAGCTCCGTCACGCTCGCGCTCAGGGTCTCGGGCGTCGCCGTGGGCTGGACGGCGATGACTATCTTGTCCTTCTTCGGCTGCGTCGCGGGTGCTCCGGCGCCAGCACAGGCGCCGGCGATGGCCGCGACGAGAAGGGCCGCGAGCGCACGGGCGAAGGTCATGTCTCTTGCTCCCTGGTCGTCTTCGGCAGTCGCTGCCAGTTTGTTAGGTATGCCTAACGAATTCCGACTTGTCAAGTAGGGAATCTGTGGCGGCGCCTACCATCCACCCGTGGCCACCCCAGCCAGCGCCCAGCCGACCTCTGGCGCCGAGGAGTACCTCCAGGCGATCTGGACGCTCCTCGACGAGGGCGGGCCCGTCACCAACGCGCAGCTCGCCGCCTTCCTGCGCGTGTCGCCGGCGTCGGTCTCCGAGATGGTCCACCGCCTCGAGCGCGAAGGCCTCGTCGACCTGTCGGAGCGCAGGGAGATCCGCCTCACGGAGCGGGGCGACGGCCTCGCCCGCCGCGTCGTGCGCCGCCACCGCCTCATCGAGCGGATGCTCGTCGACCTCCTCGGGTACGAGTGGTGGAAGACGCATGACGAGGCCGAGCGGCTCGAGCACGCCATCTCGCCCGAGATGGAGGAGAAGCTCGCCGAGCGGCTCGGCGACCCGGACAGCTGCCCGCACGGGAACCCGATGCCGGGAACGACGCGGCGCCGGTGGTCGCAGCCGCTCGAGAACGCGCCGCCGGGCGATCCGATGGTGATCGAGCGCATCCCCGACCAGTTCGAGCACGAGCCGGGCTTCCTCGAGTACCTGGACCAGCAGGGCCTCCGGCCCGGCACGACCCTGCGCCTCGTCGATCGGAGCGCGGACGCGGTCGTCTTGGAGATCGACGGCACGCGCCGCAGCGTCCGGCCGGACTGCGGCCTCAAGGTCTGGGTCAGGCCCGCGTCCTAGCCCGCTGCCGATCCGCGGAGCGATGACGATCACCCCGCGCACCTGGGAGGTCGCGCGCGTCGCGCTCAAGCTGGGCCTCACCTCGTTCGGCGGGCCGATCGCGCATCTCGCCTACTTCCGCGACGAGTACGTCGTCCGCCGCCGCTGGCTGAGCGAAGCGACGTACGCGGAGCTCGTCGCGCTGTCCCAGCTGCTGCCCGGGCCCGCGAGCAGCCAGCTCGGGATCGCGATCGGGACGCTGCGCGCCGGCATCACCGGCGGCGTCGCGGCCTGGCTCGGATTCACGCTCCCCTCGGCCGTGGCGCTCATGCTGTTCGCCGGGATCGTCGGGAACACGGATGTGAGCGGCGCGCCGTGGGTCCACGGGTTGAAGCTCGCGGCGGTCGCGATCGTCGCACATGCGGTCGCGATGATGTGGAGGTCGCTGGCGGGTGACGCGCCCCGCAGCGTCATCGCCATCGGCGCTGCGCTCGTCGCCGTCGTCGCATCGACGCCGCTGGTGCAGGTCGCGCTGATCGCCGCCGGAGCGCTGGTCGGACAGCTGTTCCTTCGCGCACCGGCTCCGACCCGCAGTGATCCGCTGCGCTCACCTCTGCCTCGACCCGCCGCCGCGCTCTTCTGTGGCGCGTTCGTCGCTCTGCTGTTCCTCCTGCCGGTCGCGGCGACGATCACGCGCGCGCCGGCGATCGAGGCGGTCGAGGCGTTCTATCGCAGCGGGGCGCTCGTCTTCGGCGGCGGGCACGTCGTCCTTCCGCTCCTGCATGCCGCCGTCGTCCCGAGCGGCTGGGTGACCGACCACGCATTCGTCGCCGGCTATGGCGCGGCGCAGGCGGTCCCCGGTCCGCTCTTCGCCTTCGCGGCCTACCTCGGTGCCGTCGCCTCGGTGCCCCCGGGCGGAGCGCTCGGCGGGATCGTCGCGCTGGCCGCGATCTTCCTGCCTTCGTTCCTCCTCGTCTGGGGCGCGCTCCCCTTCTGGTACGACATCCGTCGAAGCTCGCGGGCGCGCCACGCGCTTCTTGGCACGAACGCGGCCGCCGTCGGGATCCTGCTCGCCGCCTTCTACGACCCCGTCTGGACGAGCGCGGTCGCATCCGTCGCCGACGCCGCGATCTCGCTCGCCGCGCTCTCGCTCCTGCTCGCACGGCTTCCGGCTTGGTCCGCCGTCGTCGCGTGCGTCGTCGCGGCCGAGGCCGTCCGGCGGGTCTCGTGAGCGGCCGGCGGGCGCGTCGCGCCGGCGGGGTCAGGCCGGCGTCGTAGCGAAGGCCGCGCGCTCGACGGCGTCATCGTCGCGCTCGTCGAAGGGCACCGCTCCACGCGCACGCGCTCACGCGCCTAGCCCGCCATACTCGACCCCGATGCGACTGGTCAGCTTCGAGGTCGACCGCGTCGCCGCGGTGGGCGTCGTTCGCTCCGACGGAAGCGTCGTCGCCCTCGCGGACATCGTCCGTGGGGCGCCCGCCACGATGCTCGAGGTCATCCGCGCGTGGCATGACGTCGGGAGGCGCGTCGCGGACGCGGACCTCCGCGCCGCCAGGAGCGCCCCTCTCGCGCGGGTGCGGCTGCTCGCGCCGATCCCCCGCCCCGCGCGCAACGTGCTCTGCGTGGGGTGGAACTACGCCGACCACTTCGCGGAGGGCAAGGCCTTCCGCGGCGCGAGCGCTCCCCAGGAGATCCCGCCGCACCCCGCGCTCTTCACGAAGAGCGCCGCGAGCGTGGTCGGCCCGGACATGCCCGTGCTGCACCCCGGCCCGCACTCCGACGAGATGGACTTCGAGGCCGAGCTCGGCGTGATCGTCGGCACGCGCGGGCGCGACATCACGCCGGAGCGCGCGCTCGACCACGCCTTCGGCTACACGGTCGGCAACGACGTCTCCGTCCGCGACGTGCAGCGCTCGAAGCACGGCGGCCAGTGGTTCAAGGGCAAGAGCTTCGACACGCACTGCCCGCTCGGCCCGTGGATCGTCACCGCGGACGAGATCCCCGACCCGCAGGTGCTCGGGGTCTCGTCGCGCATCAACGGCGTGACGAAGCAGTCCTCGAACACGAGGTACATGGTGTTCGGCGTCGCGCGCATCATCTCGGAGCTCTCGCAGGGCATGACGCTCGAGCCGGGCGACGTCATCCTCACCGGGACACCGTCCGGCGTCGGCTTCGCGCGCACGCCTCCCGAGTTCCTGCGGCCCGGCGACGTCATGGAGATGGAGATCGAAGGCATCGGCGTGCTCCGCAACCCGGTCGTCGAGTACTCGTGACCACCATCTACGTCCGCGAGCAGGGCGGGAGCTGGCTCGCGAGCATCGCCGAGGCGCCGGGGTGCATCGCGCGCGGAGCGACGAAGGACGAGGCCGTGGCGAGCGTGCGGCGCGCCTTCCCCGAATACGCCGCGCTCCTCGCCAGGTACGGCGTCGCGTCGGAGCACTGGAAGGCGCTCGACCCGGCCCGCGCCGAGGTGCGCGAGTACACGGCGGAGGACTGGTTCGGGGACGACTTCACGCCGATGGAGGAGCACGAGATCCGCGACCTCCTCCACCAGATGGAGGGGTCCCGCGGCGCGCTCCTCGCCCTGGTCCGCGAGCTCTCGCCCGACGACACGGAGCGCAAGCCGACGGCGGAGACGTGGAGCGTCCGCGAGGCGCTCGAGCACGTGCTCAGCACCGAGGCGGTGCTCCTCTCACGCCTCGAGCGCTGGCCCGAGAGCCTCGCGACGCTCCAGGCCGTGCACCGCATGGCCGTCCAGCGCTTCTCGGTCCTCGAGCCCGACGACACGAAGCTCGATCACCGCGTCTTCGGCCAGCGCTGGAGCGTGCGCCGCGTGATGCGCCGCATCCTCGAGCACGAGCGCGAGCACTACGAGCACGTCCGGGAGATCCTCGGCCTGCTCGGCGGACGGCGCGCACCCGAGTAGCGCTCCGCGCGGCCGCCGCTCGTCCTCGCGCGTCGGCCTGCGGGTCGCCGCTCTCGGCCTCGCTCGGCCATGGCGCTAGTAGGGCTCGACCTTCGTGACCGGATCGGTCCGCGGGTCGATGCGGACGCGGTAGCGCGCGCGGTCGAGCACGAAGTCCACGACGACGTCGCCGCCTCGCTGCACGTTGACCGCTCGCGGCGTCCCCGCGCGGAACACCTCAGGCTGGCTGCGCTCGATGGCGATGTAGTCCTCGTCGGCGCCGTACTGCGCCGGCCCGCCGAACGTCCCGACGGCGAGGACGGCCCCGAGCAGGAGGACGAGCCCGACCGCGAGCGCGCGGAGCGGGCTCACCGGCCGCGCATCAGCTCCGAGCGCAGCGACGCGTCGGTCGCGATGCGCACCGCGGCCGAGGCGAGCACGTCGATGACGGTGAGGGCGTTGCGGTGCGCGAGATCGCTCGCCGACGCCTCGCGCATGACGTGCGAGTGCCCCGGGATGGGCTGCGCGTTCACCGGGAAGCCGATGTAGTCCGCCGGGACGACCTGGGACACGTTGCCGAAGTCCGTCGACGCCATGACGACATCGCCCGTCTTCGGGTCGAGACCGCGCTGGCGCATCTCGTCCATGAGGAGCTCGGCCAGACGCGCGTTCGGCTTCGTCGGCGCGTAGAGCCGCATCTCGTCGGTGATGGCGACCTCGGTGCCGGTCTGCAGCGCGGCGCCCCGCGCGATGTCGCCGAACATCGTCTCCATCCCGCGGAGCTCCTCGATGGTCCGCGCGCGGAGGCCGAACACGGCTTCGGCGAACTCGGGGACGATGTTCTGGGCCGCGCCGCCCTTCGTGACGATGCCGTGCACGCGCGCGTCGCCGGGCAGGTGCTGGCGCCAGCCGTCGACGCCGACGAAGAGACGGATGACGCCGTTCAGCGCGTTGCGCCCCTCGTGCGGCGAGTACGCGGCGTGCGCCGCCGCGCCGCGGAAGCCCGCGCGCTTCACGACGACGCCGAGGCTCGTCGTGCCGCACTCCCACGCGATCCCCCCGCTCGGGTGCGACGACAAGGCGGCGACGGTGTGCCGGAAGACGCCGCTGTCGATGAGGTCGATCTTGCCGCCGCCGCTCTCCTCCGCCGGCGTGCCGACGAGCTCGATGCCCACTTCGAGCCGGTCGGCCTGGCGCGCGGCGACGAGGAACGCGCCGGCGTTCGTCATGGCGATGAGGTTGTGGCCGCAGGCGTGGCCGATCTCCGGGAGCGCGTCGTATTCCGCGAGGAGCGCGACCGACGGGCCCGGCGGGCCGACGCGCGCGCGGAACGCGGTCCCGACGCCGCCGAGCGAGAGCTCGACCTTGTGCCCGTTCCGGCCGAGCACGTCGGCGATGCGCTCGACCGCGCGGCGCTCGTGGTACGCGAGCTCCGGATGCGAGTGGATGTCGCGCGAGAGCGCGAGCAGGTCGTCCTTCAGCGAGCTTGCGATGTCCCGGCCCTCCCTCGCGCCCACGCTATCGCCTCCGCGCTGTGGCGCTCGATGTAGCCGCGCTGGTCGGCCCGCATCGGCGGCAGCGCGGACGGCGGGAACTCCGCGAGCTCGAGGACCTCGCCCGAGAGCACGCGCTCGCCGCCGGTGACGCGGTACGCGTACGCGACCTCGACGCGCGCCCAGCGGTGGCCGGTGTTGGCCTCGAGGATGGGGCCGATCTCGACCTCGAGGCCGGTCTCCTCGCCGATCTCGCGCCGCAGCGCGTCCTGGAACGACTCCTCGCGCGCGATGAACCCGCCGAGGAGCCGCCACTGCGGCGCGCCGAAGCGGTGCCGCGCGAGGAGGACGGCGCCGTCGGCCGTGACGCCGAGCCCGACGACCCCCACGAGGAAGCGCGGGTGGGCGCGGTCGAGGATGCG
The DNA here is from genome assembly GCA_016875795.1 of Chloroflexota bacterium. GTDB lineage: Bacteria > Chloroflexota > Limnocylindria > P2-11E > P2-11E > JACPOT01. Next base: position 9,449 of record VGOU01000009.1, read on the forward strand.
CCGCTGCCAGCGAACGGGCACCCGGTTGAAGATCGTGGCCAAGAGCTCAACGAACATCGAAGCGGGCCCGAGTCTCCGCTTCGGAGGGTCTATCTGCCCAGCGCGTTCCGCGACGTATCAGGGCAGTCCGACCGAGACGATGCCGTGCGCCCTCGGCACGGCGATCTTCTGGACGATCTTGCGCGTGTTCCAGTCGATGACGTTCACCTGGCCGTCGACGTTGCTCGTGATCATCACGCGCTCGCCGATCGGGTCGTAGGTCATGTGGAACGGCTGGATGCCGAGCGGCGTCTCGTCGATCACCTTGCGCTGCTTCCAGTCGACCCAGAGGAGCGCCGACCCGTCGCGGCCCTTCGCGGCGCTGTAGTGGCTCGAGAGCAGCATGATCGACTCGTCCTTCGGCCGGTACAGGCCGTCCTGGAACGCCTTCAGGGTGTGGAAGGGGTAGCGGCCGGGCAGCCTGATCTCGGCCTTCGCCGCCTTCTCGACCGGGTCGTATACGAGCATCCGGTCCGACGGCTTGTCGAGGAAGCCGGACGACGACGACCACACCTCGCTGTAGTCGGGCGTGAAGTACATGTCGTGGACGTCCACGGCGCCCTTCACGTGCGTGATCTTGTTCGTGTTCAGGTCGTACACGCGCAGGTGGTCGGCGACCCGGTCCATCGTGACGCTGAACCAGAGCTCGTGCGGGCGCTCCGGGTGGATCGCGAACGTGTGCTGCTTCACGCCCACCTGGAGCGGCGGGAGCGTCTTCCACGTGCCCGCCTCGAGGCGCGTGATGAAGTTGTCGTGCTCGGCCCCGACGTAGAGGACGCTCGAGTCGGGCGCCCAGATGATCCCGTGCGGCTGCTTGCCGACGGCCACGCGCGAGACCTCCTTCAGCGCGGCGGGGTCGACGATGCTCACCTGGTGGCTCGTGCGGTTCGCGACGGCGACCCACTTCCCGTCCGGCGAGACGCTGATGTTGTGCGGCCACGTGCCGAGCGGGATCTTCGCGATCACCTCGAGGTTCGACGTGCCGGTCGTCTCGAGGACCCAGAGCTCGCCGTTGCCGCTGTAGTAGCTCGCGCCCTCGGCGGCGACGAAGACGCGGAGCTTCGAGAAGAGCTTCTGCTCAGGCGCGCGCGTCGGCGCCGCCGTGATGACGGGCGCGGGAGCGGTCGCCGCCGGCGCGGCGGGGACGAACGACGGCGGGACGGTGAGCTGCGGCGTGGTCTGCACGCGGTCCTGCGCGTGCTGACCGCACGCGGCGATGAGCGCCCACACGATCGCGAGCGCGGTGATGCGAAGCACGCCCCTCATGTCCCCCAACTCGATCCGAACGCTAAATGAGCGGAAGGCCGCTGGCTAGGTCCGGCGGCGTCTCCGTTCGCTGACACGCAGACGAACGAGCGCCCGCTGGAGCGATGCCCGAGCGATCGCTTCCTCTGCCGCCGAGAGCGGCGCGGCGAGCGTCCGCTGCGCCGTCTCGCGCGCGGCCCGGGCACGCTCCTCGTCGATCTCCTCGGAGCGCTCCGCGGCGTCCGTGAGGACGACGACGTGGTCGCCGCGCACGTCCATGAACCCGCCGAAGACGGCGAGGACCTCCTCTTGGCCGCCCTTCTTCACGCGGAACTCGCCCGGCCCGAGGGCCGTGAGGAGCGGCGCGTGGTGCGGGAGGATGCCGAGGTACCCGTCGCTCCCGGGCGCGATGACCATGTCGACGTCGCCCTCGTAGACGGTCCGCTCGGGCGTGATCACCTCGATGTGAAGGGGCATCAGGAGCTCGCCATCTCCCCCGCCTTCTTCCGGGCGTCCTCGACCGTGCCGACCATGTAGAAAGCCTGCTCGGGGAGGTCGTCGTGCTTCCCGTCGAGGATCTCCCGGACGGAGCGGACGGTGTCGGCGACCTTCACGTACTGGCCGGGCAGGCCGGTGAAGCGCTCGCCGACGAAGAACGGCTGGCCCATGAAGCGCTGCAGCTTGCGCGCGCGCGCGACGAGGAGCTTGTCCTCGTCGGAGAGCTCGTCGATGCCGAGGATGGCGATGATGTCCTGGAGGTCCTTGTAGCGCTGCAGCACCCGCTGCAGCTCGCGCGTCGTCTCGTACTGCTCCTTCCCCACGATGGCCGGGTCGATGGCGCGGCTCGTCGAGGTGAGCGGGTCGACCGCGGGATAGATGCCGAGCTCGAAGACGCCGCGCTCGAGGCGGATGACCGAGTCGAGGTGCGCGAACGTCGTGACCGGCGCGGGGTCGGTGTAGTCGTCGGCCGGGATGAACACGGCCTGCAGCGACGTGATCGACCCCTTCTTCGTCGACGTGATGCGCTCCTGCAGCTCGCCCATCTCCGTGGACAGGGTCGGCTGGTAGCCCACGGCGCTCGGCATGCGGCCGAGGAGCGCGGAGACCTCGGAGCCAGCCTGCGTGAACCGGAAGATGTTGTCGATGAAGAGGAGGACGTCCTTGCCCTCGGCGTCGCGGAAGTACTCCGCGATCGTGAGGCCGGTGAGGCCGACGCGCAGGCGCGCTCCCGGCGGCTCGTTCATCTGGCCGAAGACCATGGACATCTTCTCGAGGACGCCGGCCTCCTCCATCTCGCCGAGGAGCTGCGTGCCTTCGCGGGTGCGCTCGCCGACGCCGCAGAACACGGAGTAGCCGGCGTGCTCGATGCCGACGTTGCGGATGAGCTCCTGGATGACGACCGTCTTGCCGACGCCGGCGCCGCCGAGCACGGCGGCCTTGCCGCCCTTCAGGAAGGGGCAGACGAGGTCGATGACCTTGATGCCCGTCTCGAGGATCTCCGCCGCGGAGGTCTGGTCCTCGAACGACGGCGGCGCGCGGTGGATCGGGTCGCGCCGCGCGACGCCCTTCACGGGGCCCTTGCCGTCGATCGGCTCGCCGACGACGTTGAAGAGCCGGCCGAGGGTGCCCTGGCCGACGGGCGTGCTGATCGGCGCGCCGAGGTCCTCGGCCGGCATGCCCCGGCGGAGACCGTCGGTGCTCGACATGGAGATCGCGCGCACCCAGTTGTTCCCGAGGTGCTGCTGCACCTCGGCGATGACCTCGGTGCCGTCGTCCGCACGGACGCGGAGCGCGCCATAGATCCCGGGGAGCTTCCCCTCCTCGAACTGCACGTCGAGCACCGGGCCGATGATCTGGACGATCTCGCCCGTGTTCGTGGCGGTCTTCGCCGTCGTCGCCGTTGCCATGCCCACTACCCCTTCGCCAGCGCTTCCGCGCCGGAAACGATCTCGAGCATCTCCTTGGTGATGCGCGCCTGCCGTGCCTTGTTCGCCGCGAGCGTGAGCTCCTGGATGAGGTCCGCCGCCGCGTCGGTCGCGTTGCGCATGGCGATGAGCCGCGCGGAGTGCTCCGACGCGATGTTCTCGAGCACCGCCTGGTACACGGTCACCTCGATGAGCCGCGGGAGCACCGCGCCGAGCACCGTCTCCGGGTCGGGCTCGAAGAGGTACTGGATCGGCGGCAGCGCGTCGATGTCCTCGTCCTCCGGCACGAGCGGGAGGATTCGGCGGAACGTCGGCTCCTGCTTCATCGTGTTGACGAACCGCGTGAAGCTCAGGAAGACCTCGTCCACGCGCCCGCTGAGGAACTCGTCCTGGAGGACGGCGCTGATCGGCGCGGTGTCCGCGCTCGTCGGCCGGTCGCCGAGCCCGCTGAACTCCGCGATCGCCGTCTGGCGGAAGCGGCGCAGCTGCGCCATCCCCTTGCGGCCGACGGAGATCCACGAGGCCGCCGGGAGCGATCCGGCGTGCCGGAGGGCGGCGCGGACCATGTTCGTGTTCTGCGCGCCGACGAAGCCGCGGTCGCTCGTGATGAGCACGATGAGCGACCGCTGGACCGGGCGGCGCGCGAGGAGCGGGTGCGTCTCGGCCTCGGCGTAGGGCGCGAGGTCGTTCAGCACCGTCCGCAGCTTCTCCTCGTACGGCCGGGACGCGAGCGTCGCCGCCTGCGCCCGGCGCATCTTCGAGGCGGAGATCGTCTGCTGCGCCTTCGTCACCTGCTGGATGTTCTTGACGCTCTTGACTCGTCTCCGGATCTCGCGTTCGGTCGCCATGCGCTACCGCGCCCCCGCCGTCGCGGCTGCCTTCTCGGTCTGCGCCGCGTACCCGTGCGCCTTCTTGAACTCGTCGAGGAGCTTGGCGAGGCCCCCCTCGACCTCCTCGTTCCAGTCGGCCTTCGTGCGGATGCGCTCGCCGAGCTCGCGGAACTGCGTGTCCATGTATCGGCGCAGGTCGCGCTCGAAGTCCGCGCACTTCTCCTTCGGCACGTCGTCCATGTAGCCGCGGTTCGCGGCGAACAGGATCGCGACCTGATGGCCGAGGCGGACCGGCTCGTACTGCGGCTGCTTGAGGATCTCGCTGATGCGCTCGCCGCGGCGCAGGAGCGCGAGGGTCGCCTTGTCGAGGTCGGCGGCGCCGAACTGCGTGAAGGCGGCGAGCTCGCGGTACTGCTGCAGCTGCAGCTTCATGCCGCGGACGACGCGGCTCATGACCTTGCGCTGGGCGTCGCCACCGACGCGCGAGACCGACAGGCCGGGGTTGATCGCCGGGCGGAAGCCGGCGTTGAAGAGGTCGGCCTCCATGAACAGCTGGCCGTCGGTGATCGAGATGACGTTCGTCGGGATGTACGCGGAGATGTCGTTCGACTGCGTCTCGATGATCGGGAGCGCGGTGAGCGACCCGCCACCGTGCTCCTGGTCCATGCGCGCGGCGCGCTCGAGGAGCCGCGAGTGCAGGTAGAACACGTCGCCGGGGTAGGCCTCGCGGCCGGGCGGGCGCCGCACGAGGAGCGACACCTGGCGGTACGCCCACGCGTGCTTCGTGAGGTCGTCGTAGACGCAGAGGGCGTCGCGGCCGGAGTCGCGGAAGTGCTCGCCCATGGCGCAGCCGGCGAACGGGGCGAGGTACTGCAGCGTCGCCGGGTCGGACGCGCCGGCGACGACGACGATGGTGTGGTCCATCGCGCCGTGCTCCTCGAGCGTCGCGACGATCTTCGCGACCGAGGACTCCTTCTGGCCGATCGCGACGTAGATGCAGATGAGCCCCTGGCCCTTCTGGTTGATGATCGTGTCGATCGCGACCGCGGTCTTGCCGGTCTGGCGGTCGCCGATGATGAGCTCGCGCTGGCCGCGGCCGATCGGGAACATCGCGTCGATCGACTTGATGCCGGTCTGGACGGGCGTGTCGACGTTCTGTCGCGTGATGACGCCCGGCGCGACGACGTCGACGCGGCGGGTGCCGCTCGTGCGGATGGGGCCCTTCCCGTCGAGCGGGCGGCCGAGCGGGTCGATGACGCGCCCGACGAGCTCGTCGCCCACGGGGACCTCGATGACGCGGCCGGTCGTGCGGACCTCCGCGCCCTCCTTGATCGCCTCATAGCCGCCGAGGACGATCGCGCTGACCGTGTCCTCTTCGAGGTTGAACGCGAGCCCGTACGTATCGTGGCCGAAGTCGAGGAGCTCCGAGGCCATGCACCCCGCGAGTCCCTGGATGCGGGCGATGCCGTCGCCCACCTCGACGACGGTGCCGACGTCGACGGCCGCCGCCTTCCCCTCGAACTGCTCGATCTGCGCGCGGATGATGTCGGTGATCTCCGAGGACGTCGTAGCCACTTTTGCGCTCCCTCTAACTAGCTCGCGAGCTGCGCGCGCATCGCATCGAGCTTCGCGCGGACCGAGGTATCGATGAGGCGGTCGCCGAGCTGGATGCGCGCGCCCCCGAGGAGCGCCCCATCCACCGCGAACGCGGCGCGGACGCGCTTCCCGCTCGTCTGCTCGAGCCGGCGGACGAGGTCCTGGCGCTGCCGCTCGCCGAGCTCGACCGGGGTGGTGATCCTCGCGTGGACGATGCCCTCGCGCCGGTCGACGAGCTCGCCGAACGCGCGGGCCACCTGGGGCAGGAGCCCGATGCGGTCCCGCTCGAGGAGCATGACGAGCACGGCGCGCACCGCCTTCGGCTCCTCCTTCGCGGCCGCCTCGAGCGCCGCGCGCCGGCGCTCGAGCGCCATGCGCCGGTCGCGCAGGGACCTGACCTGCTCGGGCCCGATCGCGCCCGCGAGCCGCTCGAGCGACGCGCGGTACGCGCTCACGCTCCCGGACTCCGTGGCCACCTCGAGGAGGGCCTCGGCGTAGCGGCGTGCGCTGGACCCGGAGAGCGGCATCAGTTCTTCCGCACGTCGGCCGCGGCCTCGTCCATCGAGCGCTCGATGAGCGCCCGGTGCTGCTCGGGGCCGATCTCCTTGCCGAGGATGCGGGACGCGGCGAGGACGACCATCGAGGCCACCTCGCTCCGGAGCCGCGCGAGCGCCTGGTCGTGGAGCTGCTGCGCGTCGGCGCGGCCCCTCTCGCGGATCCGGTCGGCCTCGGCCCTCGCCTCGGCACGGATCTGCGCGGCCGCGGCCTCCGCCGCCTGCGTCGCGCGCTCGCCGAGGAGACGCGCTTCCGTGCGTGCCTCCGCGAGGAGCCGCTCGACCTCCGCATGCATCTGCTCGCGCTCGCGCTTCGCCGCCTCCGCCGCGTCGAGGCCCTCGCGGATGCGGTCCGCGCGCTCCTTGAGCGTCCACATGATCGGACCCCACAGGACGCGCTGGAGGATGAACAGGAGAACGAGGAAGTTGACGATGGAGACGAGCACCCAGAAGGGCCGGACGATCAGCCCTCCTTCAGCGGCGCCCTCCGCGAGCGGCAGACCGAAGAGCATCGCTAGACCGTCTTGCCCTGGAGCAGGAACGCGATGACGAACGAGAGGATGCCGAGGCCCTCGGCGAACGCCGCGAGGATGATGGCGTTCGTGCGGATCGGGCCCTGCGCGTCAGGGTTGCGACCGATCGCCTCCGCCACCTTCGACCCGACCATGCCGACGCCGATGCCGGCCCCGAGAACTCCGAGCCCGACGGCGAGCCCCGCGCCGATCCATGCGAGATTCATGCGTGCGCTACCTCCATTTTTTCGCTTCGCGAGTTCGAGCCATCTCCGCCAGAGCCGTGTTCTTGCGGCGAGTGGCCTTCTTCGTGCCCCTCGTGGGACTCGAGAGCCAGGACGATGTAGACGAGCACGAGCAGCGAGAAGATGAGCGCCTGGACGAGGCCGACCAGCAGCTCGAGCCCGATGAACGGGAGCGCGAACGCGGGGACGACGAGCAGCGCGCTCATCACCGCCAGCGAGACCGCGCCGCCGAAGATGTTCCCCCAGAGACGAAGCGTCAGGGTGAGGGTGCGAAAGACCTCCGAGAAGATCTCGATCGGCCCGACGAGCACGAGCATGATCACGCCGGTCAGCGGGCCGTCCTTGAACCCGCTGAAGTTGATGAACTTGCTGAAGTACCCGGGCCCGAGCTTGCGGATCCCCTGGAACTGGTACGCGATGAACGAGACGAGCGCGAGGGCGACGGTCGTGTGGTAGTCCGCGGTCGGGCCGTGGAGCGGCTCGACCTCCTCGCCGCCGATGCGCAGCGGCTGCCCGACGAACGGCACGAGCTCGACGTAGTTCGCGAGCAGGATGAAGAGGAAGAGCGTGCCGAACAGCGGGACGAACCGCACCGCCTGCTTCCCGCCGACGCTCACGACGAAGCTCGCGAGGCCCTGGACGACGAGCTCGACGAGGTTCTGGATGCCGCGCGGCCGCATCTCGAGGCGGCGCGTGGCGAGCCAGCCGAGCCCGATGAGGGTCGCCATGACGATCCACGACGTGAAGTGGGTGTTCGCGATGGAGATGTCGTCGCCGGCGATCTTGAAGAGCGGCGTACCGATGGTGTGCGGCGGGTGGATATCCGGCCACGGCGGGAGGAACCCGAAGGCCGCGGCGAGGGCGAGAGCGGCGACGTTCGCCGCGACGACGACGATGAGGACCTGCCTCACCGCGCCTCCTCGTCCTCCCCCATCTCGCGCTTCCGCTCGGCCTCGCGCAACTCCGCCTCCCACTTTCGTCCCGCTTCGCGCGCGCGCTCCGTCACCGGCCGGTCCGGGTTCGCCGCGAGGTATCGCCGGAGCACGACGTGCATGCCCAGCCCCGCGACCACCAGACCCGCCATGACGATCGCCAGCTGCGTCCCGGTGTCCCGCGTGACGTTCTGCGACAGCCACGCGGCCCCGAAGAGCGGCGCCGCGACGGCCGCCGCGATCTGCCACGTGATGGCCAGGAGATCGCCGGCGATCCCACCCGAGTTCCGCTCAGGCATACCAACACTCCGGACGTGAGCGCTTGTTGGATGTCTGGCCCAGGATCGCCGCGTTCGCACGCGCTCCACCCGAGCTGCGGGGCTCGGCCAAGACAGGGCGAGTGTAGGGGCGGTCCGGGGGGCCTGCAGGGGCGCCTCGCCTAGGCGGCGAAGCGCTCCACGGTCTCGACCAGCTCGTCCGCGTCGAACGGCTTCTGCAGGTACGCCTCGGCGTCGCAGCGGTCGGCCTCGTGCTCGGGGTCCGGCGCGGCGGTGACGACGACGAGCGGCACGTGCCGCAGCGACTGGCGGAGCTCGCGCGCGAACGTCGGGCCGTCGAGCCCCGGCATCTGCATGTCGAGGACGATGACCGCGGGCAGCTCGCCGCCGATCGCGCGCAGGGCCTCGTCGCCGTCGCGCGCCAGGACGACGCGGTGCCCGCGCTCGGCGAAGAGCTGGCGCTCCATCTCGAGGATCGACTCGTCGTCGACGAGGATCGGCCGCGCGCGGTCCTGCTTCGGGTCCGGCAGCGCGTAGTACGAGGCGTCGTTCTCGACGAGGGGGACCGCTCGGCGTACCAGCGCGGCCGCGCCTCCGGATCCTTCGCTACCTTCTCCGGGTACCAGCCGCTCGCGAGCAGCGTCGGATCGGTCCACGAACACGTTCCGAGCTTGATCGATCGCGACGAGCTCACTGCGCTCGCTCGCGGCGAGCCGCTCCGCTCCTATGGGCTCGCTCGGACCGGCAGAGCCGGATCCTCACTCAAACCGCTTCGGATTCCGGCATCGCGATGGCGAGCAGGCCGAGCAGGACCGCGAAGCCGACGAAGGTGGCGATCTGCGCCGCGCCGTCCATGACGAACGTGAGCGCGGCGAGGCCGAGCGTGAGCGCGTAGATGAGCAGCACCGACTGCGCGTGCGTCAGCCCGAGGCCGAGGAGACGGTGGTGGAAGTGGCCGCGGTCGGGCGCGAACGGCGGCCGGCGCTGCAGCGTCCGGCGGATGAGCACATAGAAGGTGTCGAGGATCGGCACGGCGAGGACGAGGAGCGCCGTCGAGACCTTGGCCGTCCCGAAGATCGAGAGCACCGCGAGCATCGTGCCGAGGAACGTCACGCCCGTCGTGCCGAGGAACACGCGCGCGGGGTGGAAGTTGAAGAACAGGAAGCCGGCGACGGCGCCCGAGAGCGTGAACGCCATCCACGCGACGAACGGCTCGTTCACCTGCGGCAGCAGCGACGTCGCTCCGAGCGCGAGCGCGGCGATGATCGCCACGCCCGCGGCGAGCCCGTCGAGGCCGTCGAGGAAGTTCAGCGCGACGTTCATGCCGACGACCCAGAAGGCGGTGAAGCCGACGGCGACCATCGGGGCGAGCTCGAGGAGCGCGCCGCCGGCGAGCGGGTCGGTGATGAACTCGATGCGGATGCCCGCGGCGATGACGACCGCCGCGATGAGGAGATGGCCGAGCAGCTGCCAGCGCGCCCGCAGGTCGAAGATGTCGTCGAGCAGGCCGACCGCGAGCCCGACGGCGGCCGCGAGCGCCGTGAGCGTGAAGCGCGGCGAGCGCACCTCCTCCGGGATGAGGAATGGGCGTCCCGCGAGCTGGTCGATCGCCCAGAAGATGAGGATCGCGCTGCCGAAGGCGAACGCGATGGCGAGGCCGCCCGGCCGCGGGATCGGATGCGGGTGGCGGCGGCGTCCACCCGGCACGTCGAGCACCTGGAACCGGCGGGACAGCGCCGCGACGAGCGGCGCGGTCACCACGGCGACGAGGAAGGCGAAGACGGTCGACCCGACGAAGAGCAGGAGGACCGGGGACACGTCAGGACGATACCCGTAGGCTGCGCGCCGAAGATGAGGCTGAAGCAGCGCGTGGCGGTGATCACCGGCGGCGCGAAGGGCATCGGCGCCGAGACGGCGCGCGTCTTCGCGGCCGAGGGCGCGCGCGTGACGGCCTGGGACGTGGCGGGCGGGTCGCCAGGCGACGGCATCGCGTTCCGCGAGGTCGACGTGACGGACGCGCTGAGCGTCGGCGCGGCCGTGAGCGCCGCCGTCGCGGCGCACGGGCGGGTCGACATCCTCGTGAACAACGCCGGGATCCTCCGCGATGCGCGCCTGGTGAAGGAGCGCGACGGCGACTGGGCCGGCATGAGCGACGCGGAGTTCGACTCCGTGATCGCGGTGAACCTGAGGGGCGTCTTCAACTGCACGCGCGCGGTCGCGCCGGTGATGATCCGGCAGGGCTACGGCCGGATCCTCAACGCGTCGTCGGTCGTCGGGCTGTACGGGAACTTCGGCCAGACGAGCTACGTGGCGACGAAGGCGGCGGTCATCGGCATGACGCGCGTGTGGGCCCGCGAGCTCGGCCCGCGCGGCATCACCGTGAACGCGGTGGCGCCGGGGTTCATCGGCACGGAGATGGTCCGGCAGATGCCCGAGAAGATCCTCAACGACATGGTCGAGCGCACGCCGGTGCGCCGCCTCGGCGAGCCGCGCGACGTCGCGCTCGCCTACCTGTACCTCGCCTCGGACGATGCCTCGTTCGTGAACGGCGCCGTCCTCAGCGTGGACGGCGGTGTGGTGGTCGGTACGTAGCCGGTCGCTACCGCCCGTACAGAAAAGTGCGCGGATTGAACGCGTACCAGCCGAACCAGTAGGCGATGTGCCCGGGCGCGCGCTCCAGCCGCGCCGACCCCGCGATGAGAGCGTCCTCGGTCACCCGCCACCGCGTGCCGCGGCCCTCGACGAGCGCGTCGGCGGCGATGGACCTGAACGAGCGCTCGCCGCGGCGATAGGCCCGGACGGTGCGGCCGCGTCCATCCGCGACGAGCACGACCGCTGTCGCGCCCACGGTGTCGTTCACGACGCGCTCGCGCTCGAGGGCGTCGAGCGGGTGGGCCTTGGGCACGCCGTCGAGCGTGACGGCGCAGACGAACGCCTGCGGGGCGAGCGCCGCGCTCCGCGGCTCCACCGGGAACAGCGTGTCGGGGCTCGCGTAGTACCGGCCGTACGCCGCGTCCGGCCGGTAGCCCCGCGTGTAGCCCGTGTCGAGGCCGAGCGCCTTCGTGCCGGGATGCGCGGCGCGCCACTGCGCCCACGTGGAGACGACCACGGGCAGCTGTCGCAGGCGCGCGCCGCTGTACGCGAGCGCTCCCACCACCGGCTCGCCGGTGAGAGCGTGCCAGAGGCTGTTCGTGCGCCGGTCGTACGTGAGCTTGTTGCTGCGGTAGAGGAAGCCGGATGAGCCGAAGATGGCGCGCTCGCCCTGGTCGGAAGCGGCATCCACGATGCCGGCCTGGCAGAGCGCTCAGTAGGACAGCGCGATAGGCACCCCGCCGACCACGTCGTTGGCCATCTCGTGCCAGTCGAGGATGCGAAGAGGGCACGCACGCGCATCGCCGCCGATGGCGACCCCGAGGACGAGCTCGTCCGCGGTGAGGTACGTCGCGGCCGCGGCGTCCACGAAGCGCGGGTCCACGAGCGCTGGGATCCCGTCCTTCCACACGCCGCCCCAGACGATCTCCTCCAGCCGGATCCGGGTCGCGATCCCCTCGTACAGGAAGAGCCGGAGGCCCGGATCGATGGCCGCGAGGAGGTCGGACTTCCAGGCATCGAAGCCCGGCGCCGGGACTGAGCCGCGGCGGCCGCCGGCGAGGGGACCGCCGCGGGCGCCTGGCATCCGCCGAGCAGCGCGAGCGCCAGCAAGGGCGGCCTCACCGCAGGGTCAGCCCGTACCGAACTGGCGGTCCCCGGCGTCGCCGAGGCCGGGGACGATGTACCCCTTCTCGTTCAGGTGGTCGTCGAGCGCGGCGACGTGGATGGGCACGTCGGGGTGCGCCTTCGAAAGCGTGGCGACACCCTCGGGCGCGGCGATGATCCCGACGTACTTCACGCGCTTCGCGCCCCACTTCTTCAGGACGTCCACGGTGGCGGTCGCGGAGCCGCCCGTCGCGAGCATCGGGTCGAGGACGAGGCACACCTGCGCCGTCGCCTCGGACGGGAGCTTGTTGTAGTACTCGATCGGCCGCAGCGTCCGCTCGTCGCGGAAGAGGCCGATGTGCCAGACCTGCGCCTCGGGGAGGAGGTCGAGCGCGGCCTCGACCATGCCGATCCCGGCCCGCAGCACGGGCACGAGCCCGACGGCCTCCTTCAGTCGCGCTCCCTCATATGGAGCGAGCGGAGTGCGGATCTCCGCGTCGGCGAGGGCGAGGTCCGCCGTGGCCTCGTACAGCACGAGGGTCGCGATCTGGTCGACGAGGTCGCGGAAGGCCGTCGGCGGGGTGCGCTCGTCACGCAGCCGGGTGAGCTTCTCGCGCACGAGCGGGTGCGACGAGACGTGGAGCTTCGCGGTCACGCGCGGACCGGCTCGCGGCTCACGCCCGGGACCGGGAACCGTGACGTGAGGTCGATGACCTCGGCGGCGATGTCACGCAGCGCGGCCTCGTCCTTGGACGCGCGCAGGGCGCGGGCGATGAGCGCGGCGATGCGCTCCATCTCCGCCTGCTTCATGCCGCGCGTCGTGACCGCCGGCGTGCCGACGCGGATCCCCGACGCGACCGCGGGCTTCTCCGGGTCGTACGGGATGGTGTTCTTGTTCACGGTGATGTTCACGGCGTCGAGCGTCCGCTCCGCGGCCTTGCCGGTGAGCCCGAGCGGGCGCACGTCGACGAGCACGAGGTGGTTGTCGGTGCCGCCGCTCACGATGCGCAGCCCGTCGCGCGCGAGCGCCGCAGCGAGCGTCTTCGCGTTCACGACGACCTGCTTCGCGTACGCCCTGAACTCGGCGGTCGCCGCCTCCTTCAGCGCCACGGCCTTGCCCGCGATGACGTGCATGAGCGGGCCGCCCTGCGCGTACGGGAACACCGCCTTGTCGATGGCCTTCGCGAGGTCGGCGGTGCAGAGGATCATCCCCGAGCGCGGCCCGCGCAGCGTCTTGTGCGTCGTCGTCGTGACGACCTGGCAATGCTGCACGGGGTTGGGGTGCTCCCCCGCCGCGACGAGCCCGGCGAGGTGGGCCATGTCCGTGAGGAGGATCGCGCCGGCCTCGTCGGCGATCTCGCGCAGGAGCTTGAACTCCCACACTCGCGGGTACGCCGTCGCGCCGGCGACGATGACCTTGGGCTTGTGCCCGCGCGCGAGGGCGCGCACCTCGTCGTAGTCCACGTATTCGGTGTCCTTGCGGACGTGGTACGCGACGAACTTGTACAGCTGTGCCGAGAAGTTCACGGGCGAGCCGTGCGTGAGGTGGCCGCCCTGGTCGAGCGCGAGGCCGAGGAACGTGTCCCCCGGCTTCGCGATCGCGGCGTACGCTGCCATGTTCGCCTGCGCCCCCGCGTGGGCCTGCACGTTGGCGTGCTCCGCGCCGAAGAGCGCCTTCGCGCGCTCGATCGCGAGCGACTCGGCAACGTCCACCCACTCGCACCCGCCGTAGTAGCGGCGGCCCGGGTAGCCCTCGGCGTACTTGTTCGTCAGCACGCTGCCAACGGCCTCGAGGACCGCCTCGCTCGTGTAGTTCTCGGATGCGATGAGCTCCACCTTCTCGACCTGGCGCTTCTCCTCGCCGCGCATCGCCGCGAACAGCTCGGGGTCGGTCCGCTCGACGTGCCTCAGGTCGGTCATGTCGTTCGCTCCCTCTCCAATGCGGCGATCTGCTCGCGGCGGCGCGCGTGGCGCCCGCCTTCGGGCCGCGCCGCCAGGTACGCGTCGACGATGCTCTTCGCCAGCTCGGTGCCGATGACGCGCTCGCCGATCGTGAGGACGTTCGCGTCCACGTGCGTCACGGCGTCGCGCGCGCTCCATTCGTCGCTCGCGACCGCGGCGCGCACGCCGGCCACCTTGTTCGCGGCGATCATCGGCCCGATGCCCGAGCCGCAGGTGAAGATCCCGCGCTCGACGTCGCCCGCCGCCACCGCGCGCGCGAGCTTCACCGCGTACTCGGGGTAGTCGACGGGCGCCGTCCCGCTGCTCCCGAGGTCGACGACCTCGTGCCCGCCATCGCGGAGGTGCGCGCTCAGCGCGGCCTTGAGCGCCTGCCCGGCGTGGTCGGCCGCGAGGCCGATGCGCATCTAGGCCAACGCCTCCTGGAGGGCGCGCTCGATCTCCGCGGCGCTGACGGCGCCCTCGCGCAGGATGCGCACCTCGCTGCCGCTGCAGTCCACGACGGTCGACGGGACGCCGCCGGGCGTGCGCCCGCCGTCGAGGACGAGCGCGATGCGGCCGTCGAGCTGCGCGAGCGCCTCCTCGGCGGTCCGCGCGTCGGGCTGGCCCGAGAGGTTCGCGCTCGTCACCGGGAGCCCCCCGCCGCTCGCGGCGATGAGCCGCCGCGCGATGTCGCTCGCGGGCACGCGGAAGGCGATCGACCCGCGCCGCGGCGCGGCGAGCACGATCGACAGCGGCCCAGGCCAGAAGCGCGCGGCGAGGGCGCGCGCGGCCGGCGCGACGATGGCGCTCGCCTCGAGGTGCGAAGCGTCCGACAGCAGGACGGGGATGCGCTTGCCCTTGGGGCGGCCCTTCGCCTCGAACAGCGCCTTGATGTGGCCGTGCCCGGCGGCGACGCCGTAGACGGTGTCGGTGGGGAACGCGACGACCTGGCCCTGGGCGAGCGCGGCCGCCGCCTCCTCGACCGCGCCCGGCGCGTCGGCCTTGATGAGGCGGGTCTTCACGTGGCGAGGATAGACCGGCGACACTCGTCCGCCGATGTCGCGATGGCGCGCCCTGACGCTGCTCGCGATCGCCATGGTCCTCTCCATGAGCACCCTCGGCGGTCTCGACCGGCGCGCGGTCGTGGGATCCACTTCTCCAGATGCAGCGGGTAGCCCCCGCAGGCCGCTTAGGCCTCGATGAACTTGACTGCTCTGAGCGTGGGGAGGAACGGCCGCGCGTCGTACGCCGAGAGTGGCTCGATGTGGAGGGTCCCGGTGGGGCGGCCGCGCAGCGGGCCTCGCGGACCGAACATCGCGGTCATCGTGCCGATGGCGGAGCCGCTCGTGATCAGCAGAAGGCGAGCGTCGCGGGGACGGTGGTCCCGCTCGTACCGGAGGATGCCGGCGAATCCCGGCGTCGAACCCGTCAGGTACGGGATCTCATCGAGTACGACGACGGTCGGCTGCTTCGCTGCGAGATACGACTAAAGATGGATCGATCCAAGTTCCGAGCCACGACTTGCGCCGGAGCCGCCTCGTCGCTTGACGTCAGGCCATGGGACCTGCACGGCCGGCCGCTCGAGCCGCTTGAGGATGGTGTCCACGGTGTCGTTGATCGACTGCGTGCCCGTGTCCAGGACGACCCAGCCCGCGGAGGGCGGGCGCTTCGCGAGGAGCTCGCCGTGGAGACGGGTCGCGACCGGCTCGAGGATCTTCGTGTCGAACGTCTTGTTCATGCGGTGCGAATTGCGGCGGTGCACCACGAAGATCGACGGGCTGAGGAGGACCTTGCGCGGCGCGGCCTGGCCGATGTGGCCGGCGAGCTGCGGCAGGTCGCCCTCGTGGACGACGTCGTCGATGACGACGGTGAAGCCGCTCGCGACGTAGTCCGCGGCCATGCGCGCGGCGTTGCGCCGCGCGATCTCGAACTGCAGCGCGGTCTGGGCGCTCCACTCGAGCGGGCTCGCGATGCCGGACCTCACGAACGCGCGGACGTCGTCCATCGCGATGTGCGCGCCCCGCGGCTACTTGCGCGCGAGCGCGTCGGCCACGCTGCTCTTCCCCGAGCCCGGCACGCCGGAGACGAGCCAGAGGAACCCCGTGGCGGTCGTCCCGATCACGCGCGCTTCCCTTCCACGACGCGCGGCGATCCCGCGAGGTCCCGCAGCACCCGCGTCGTGGCCGGGAGGGTACTCCCGAGGAGGGCGGCGACGGTATCGGCCTGGGGTGGGTCGCACTCGAAGTAGGCGGCGCCGCCCGCCGCGAGCCGCTCCGGGAGCTGGGCGACGGCGCGCCGGATGACGTCGAGGCCGTCGGGACCGGCCACCACCGCGAGGCGCGGCTCGAACGCGAGCGGCGTCCGGTCGCCGGAGAGGTGCTCGACCGCCTCCGGCCGCAGGTACGGGAGGTTGGCCGTGACGACGTCGACCTCCTCCCGGACCGGCGCGAGGAGGTCGCCGCATCGCAGCTCGACGCGCTCGGCGACCCCGTGCGCCGCGGCGTTCGCGCGCGCCACCTCGAGCGCGTCGGGCGAGATGTCGGTGGCGATCACGCGCGCGCCGGGCGCGGCGGCGGCGATGGCGACGGCGATGGCGCCCGACCCGGTGCCGACGTCGGCCACGAGGCGGCGGCCGGTCTCGCGCAGGAAAGCCAGCGCGGCCTCGACGAGCACCTCCGTCTCGGGGCGCGGGACGAGCACGCGCGCATCGACGGCGACGCGCAGGCCGAAGAACTCCTTCCACCCGCGGAGGTACGCGACCGGCTCGCCGGCGGCGCGGCGCTCGACGAGCGCGCGGAGCGTGCGGAGCGCACCGTCGCCGATCGGCTCGTCGAGGTGCGCGTAGAGGGACTCCTTGCTCACGCCGCACACGTGGGCGAGCAGGAGGTCCGCGTCGAGCGCCGCCGTCGGATCGCCGGCGGCCCGCAGGCGCGCGGCGGCCTCGGCCCGCGCGTCGGAGCGCTCCGTCACCGCCGCAGTATCGTCGCCACGGTGCCGCAGACGGTTCGCCTCGCGGACGTCATGTCCGCGCGCCGCGTCGTCGATCGGTACCTCCCGCGTGCGCCGCTCGAGCGCTCCCCCCTCCTCTGCCAGGAGCTCGGCGCCGAGATCCACCTGAAGATCGAGACGTTCAAGCCCACGCGCACGTTCAAGGTCCGCGGCGCGCTGAACGAGATCGCCTCCCTCGACGAGCGCGCCCGCGCGCGCGGCGTCGTCGCGGCGTCGGCCGGGAGCCACGCGCAGGGCGTCGCCTACGCCGCGTGGGCGCTCGGCGTGAGCGCGACGGTCGTCATGCCGAACGCCGTCTCGCCGCAGATCGTGAGCGTGTGCCGCTCGTACGGCGCGACCGTTCGTCTCGAGGGCGACGTCTACGACGACACCCTCGCGCTCGCGCAACGCATCGAGACGGATGAGGGCCGCACGTTCGTCCACCCGTACGCGGACCCGCTCATCGTGGCCGGGCAGGGCACGATCGGGCTCGAGCTCGCCGAGGATCTCCCGGGAGTGGAGACGGTCGTCGTGGCCGTCGGGGGCGGCGGGCTCATCTGCGGCATCGCCCTCGCGCTGAAGCACGCGAACCCCCGCGTGCGCGTCATCGGCGTCGAGCCGGAGGGCGCCGACGCGTTCGGCCGCTCGCTCCGCGCGGGCCGCCCCGTGGAGCTCGAGCGGCCGCACAGCATCGCCGACAAGCTCGTCGCGAAGAGCACGCAGCAGCTGAACGTCGACCTCGGACGCGAGCTGGTGGACGATGTCGTCACGGTCACCGAGGAGGCGCTCGCGGACGCCACGTTCGAGTACCTCGACCGGCACTCGATGCTCGTGGAGCCCTCCGGCGCGGCGTCGCTCGCGGCGGTGCGGACCGGCCGGGTGGACGTGGCCGGCCAGCGGGTCGTCCTCGTGGTGAGCGGAGGCAATGCGGCGCCGCCGCTGCTCGCGCGCATCGTCGCCGAGCGCACCGGGCGGCCGGCGGCGGCGACGTCGCGGTGATGGTCGCCCGCGCGCGCGTCGAGGTG
>VGOU01000010.1 GCA_016875795.1 Chloroflexota bacterium
CGGGGATCCCCAGGCGCGACCAGATGCGCAGCAGCACCTCGGCCGTCGCGCGGTCGGCCTTGCTGGCCAGGATCTCCCAGGCCATGGCGTGGCGCCCCAGGTCGACGGCGCTGAGGACGTAGAAGAGGATCCCGCCGGCGAGGTGGCGTGGCCCGATGACGTCGGCCTCCTGGACCGCGTTCGGCCCCGGCGCGACCGGCGCGGGGTACGGCGTGCCCTTGGCCATGTAGCGCGTTCGCACCGGTCGGCGCCGCACGCCGGCGCGCTCGAGGATGCGCTCGATGGTGCGCAGCTCCGGGAGCGGCCGCACGCCGATCTTGCTCAGCTCCCAGGCGATCGCGCTCGCCCCGACCTGGGCTCACGGATCGGCGTCGAGGCGCGCCCGCACCTTCAGCACGAGCGCCTCGACCTCGGCGGCGGTCTTGTTGGCCACGACCGTCGGCGCTCGCGAGCGCGAGCGTGCCCACTCCGCGCTGCGCGGCCGGTAGCGGCTCAGCCACTTGAAGACCCACCGCCGGCTCCGCCCGAGCGCGGCCATGATCGACGCCACCGGCTCGCCGGCCATCGCCCGGCGCACGGCCTCGCGCCGCGCACGTTCTTCCGCATCCACGTTCCCTTCGCCCTCCCTGCTCGACGTTCTTGTCGAGCGGGAGCGTCAGGGACGACGCGAGTGCACGATGTCCTGTCGGTCCCGCGGGCTCAGGGGTGCACGATGCGCTGTCGGTTGTCAGTGCACGATGCGCTGACGGCTGTCACCTAGCCCCTGATGTGTTTCCGTGTCAGGTTGGCACGGATCCGTGCCAAGTTGGCACGGAAACACATCACCTGCCAGAGAGCGAAGGTGGGCCATCGCCTCGAAGCCGCACGTCCCGGGGAGCTCCCGCGTCCGTTCAAAGCCGTCCCCCGGCCGCGGCTACCGCGGCGCGGCCACCCACCCGGGGCCGGGGCGCTGCAGGCGCCCCGACTGGACCAGCCGGTCGAGCGACGAGGTCGTCACCGGCCACCAGAACCACTGCTTGATCTCCTCCTGGTGCGTCACGACCGCCGCGCGCACGCCGAGGATGACGAGCTCGTCGAGCGCCGCCGACGGCGAGACCTTCCGGCGCTGCGTCCAGGCCTGGTCCCAGCGCGCGAGGGTGCTCGAGTGGCGGTGGCCGGGCTCGATCCCGACCGGCACGAGGGCCTCGCGCGCCACGATGGCGCCCGCGCTCTCGAGCTTCTCGCGCGCCGACCGCAGCGCCTTCGCCTCGAGGCCGAGCTCCGTCTTCAGGTCCTCGACCTTCGACGGGCCGGCCACCGCGAGGTGGCGGACGATGGTCGCGGCGTCGGTGCCCATCTGGCCGTCGGCGGCGAGGTCGAGCGACTCGCGGCAGAGCGGATCGACGACGGCTGCGGCCTCGCGCGAGAGGAACAGCAGCTTGCCCTTGTGGATCTTCGGCGTGAGCACGCCCGGGCGCGCGGCGAGCTCGCCGCCCCACTTCCACTTCGTCTTCGGCCATGAGCCGAACCCGGCCTTGCCCGGCGCGTAGGGCTCCTCGTGCGTCGCGCCGAAGAGGCTCGGCATGGAGGAGTCGGGGACGAGGGTGAGGAGCCGGCGGTCGCGCAGGAAGGCATCGGCGTGCTCGATGTCGGCGAGCGCGCGGTCGGCCGTCAGGCGGCAGACGCGGATGCGTTCGGCTCGGAGCTCGGCGAGCGTGGCCACGGTGGAAGTGTGGCTTAGCGGCGCTTGTGCGCGTAGGCCCGCGAGTCGGCCCGGTCGACGAGCCCCTTCACGGTGCGGCCGTCGGCGGGGTGCGTCGCGACGCCCCAGGACCGCGCGGGCATGGGGATGGAGTCCCCGCCGTCGAGCTGGACCCTGGCCCGTTCGATGAGCTCCATGAGGCGTCCGACCGCCTTCTCGGCCTCGTCGTGCGGCGTGTCCGGCATGAAGATCGCGAACTCGTCCCCGCCGTAGCGGGCCGGGACGTCCTCGTGGCGGACGTGCCCGCCGATGAGCTGGCCGAGGGTCGGGAGGACGGCGTCGCCCGCGAGGTGGCCATGGCGGTCGTTCACCGCCTTCAGGCCGTCGATGTCGAAGTGCGCGACCGACACGTTGCCGCCGCGGCGCTCGGCGCGCGGGATCTCCTCTTCGAGCCGGTCCCAGAAGTAGCGATGGTTGTGGATGCCGCGGAGGCCGTCGGTGCTCGCGGCGACCTTCATCTGCCGGCTCGCCTCCGGCAGCTGCGCGGAGGAGCCGACCTCGATCGGGCGCCCCGATCGCAGCGCCCGCTCGGTCGCCGTACCCCGCTTCGGGAGCGTCGCCGGGCCTTCCCGTGCCTCATCGCCGGCCTCGAGGTCCGCGCGCACGGGCTCGTCCCCACCGGTATCGAGGTACACCGCCGCCCGCCCGCCGAGCATCTCGCCCGCGGCGCTCGCGAGGCGCCGCGCGAGCGCGGCGGGGTCGCGCTCGGTGACGAGCTCGACGCCGACGCCGTGGAGGTCGAGCAGCCGCTGCGACAGCCGAGCCGTGCGCTCGCGGTACAGCGCCGCGCCCGCGAGCGCCGCGGCGATCCCTTCCGTCGGAGGGAGGCTACGGCGTCAGCGCCCCCGTAGCCACCGTTCGGCGAGGAGCACCACGGCGACGACGGCGGCGACCGCGACGAGCTCGCCCCAGCCGCCGCGCTCCATCGCTGGTCTGACCACCGCGGTGAGGAGGACGACGGCCAGAACGGCCGCCGAGAGGACCACGAACACGAGGCGTGCGCTCACGGACGGTGGCAACGCTAGCGGTCGGAAGGCGCCGCCGGCTCCTTCTCGCCGATCCGCGTCGGGCGCTGCCCGAGGATGCGGCGCTTCACCCAGGTGAGCGGGTCGTAGTACTCGGTCACGACGCGCTCCTTCAGCTGGACGATCGCGTTGTCGGTGATCTTGATGTGCTCGGGGCACACCTCGGTGCAGCACTTCGTGATGTTGCAGAAGCCGAGGCCGGCCTTCGCCCGCGTCAGCTCGAGGCGGTCGTTCGTGTCGAGCGGGTGCATCTCGAGCGCGGCGAGGCGCACGAAGAAGCGGGGCCCGGAGAAGGCTTCCTTGTTCTCCTCGTGGTCGCGGATGACGTGGCACACGTCCTGGCACAGGAAGCACTCGATGCACTTGTGGAACTCCTGGACCCGCTCGACCTCCTCCTGGTACATGCGGCGTGTCCCGTCGGCGTCCTTCGAGCCGAGGCGCACGTTCGGGATCCCCTTGGCCTTCTCGTAGTTGAAGGAGACGTCGGTGACGAGGTCGCGCACGAGAGGGAAGGTCCGCATCGGGGCGACCGCCGTCGGCTCGTCGGCCGGCAGATCGGAGACGCGGGTCATGCACATGAGGCGCGGGCGGCCGTTGATCTCCGCGCTGCACGACCCGCACTTGCCCGCCTTGCAGTTCCAGCGCACCGCGAGGTCGGGCGCCGCCTCCGCCTGGATCTTGAACATGACGTCGAGGACGACCATGCCCTCGTCCACCGCCACGCGGTGCTCCTGGAAGCCGCCCGAGGCGCGGTCCTCGCCGCGCCACACGTGGAAGGTCATGCCGCGCTCGCCGCTCATCCGACCCTCGCCGGTGCGGTGGCTTCCATGGCGGGCTCGTCGCTCGGCTTCGGCTGCTCGCCGAGGATGCGCAGCAGCTCCTCGGGCATCTCCGGGAGCGGCCGCGTCGCGAGCTCGATCCGCCCGCCACGCCGGCGGATGACGACGTTCACCTTCCCCCACTGCGGGTCGGTCTTCGGGAAGTCCTCGCGGGTGTGGCCGCCGCGGCTCTCCGTGCGCATGGCCGCGGCGCGCGCGACGCACTCCGACACCGTGAGGAGCGAGCGCAGGTCGAGCGCGAGGTTCCACCCCGGGTTGTAGCGCCTCCCGCCCCGCACGCCGACGCGGTCGAGCCGCTCGCGCAGCGCGCCGATGCGTACGGCCGCCTCCTCGAGCTCGCTCCGCGTGCGGATGATCCCGACGAGGTCGTGCATCGTCTCCTGGAGGTCGGCGTGGACGCGGTACGGGCTCTCGCCGTCGGGCCGCTCGAGCGGCGCGGCGAGGCGCTCGACCGCCAGATCCACCTCGCGCTCGTCGGCGGCGGGCGCCGCGCGCTCCCGCTTCGCGTGCTCCGCCGCGGCGAGGCCGGCGCGCCGGCCGAACACGAGGAGATCCGAGAGCGAGTTGCCGCCGAGGCGGTTCGAGCCGTGCATGCCCGCGGCGACCTCGCCCGCGGCGAAGAGCCCGGGCACGGTCGAGGCCGCGGTGTCGGGCTCCACGCGGATGCCGCCCATGATGTAGTGCAGCGTCGGGCCGACCTCCATCGGCTGCTTCGTGATGTCGACGTCGGCGAGCTCCTTGAACTGGTGGTACATCGAGGGCAGGCGGCTCCTGATGTAGTCGGCGCTCCGGCGCGAGGCGATGTCGAGGTACACGCCGCCGTGGGGCGTGCCGCGGCCGGCCTTCACCTCGGCGTTGATGGCGCGCGCGACCTCGTCGCGCGGCAGGAGGTCGGGGGTCCGCCGGTTGTCCTTCTTGTCCTCGTACCAGCGGTCGGCCTCGGCCTCGCTGTCGGCGGTCTCGGCGCGGAAGAACTCGGGGACGTAGCGGAACATGAAGCGCTCGCCGTCGCGGTTCCGCAGCGTGCCGCCGTCGCCGCGCACGCCCTCGGTGACGAGGATCCCGCGCACGCTCTGCGGCCACACCATGCCGGTGGGGTGGAACTGGACGAACTCCATGTCCATGAGCTCGGCGCCGGCCTCGAAGGCCATCGTCATGCCGTCGCCCGTGTACTCCCACGAGTTCGACGTGACGCGCCAGGCCTTCCCCACGCCGCCGGTCGCGAGCACGACGGCCTTCGCGCGCAGCAGCACGAACGCGCCGGTCTGCCGCCAGTAGCCGAAGGCCCCGACGACGCGCCCGTCGCTCGTGAGGAGCGTCTGCATCGTGCACTCCATGAGCACGTCGATGCCGAGCTCGGTGGCCCGGTGCTGCAGCGTGCGGATCATCTCGAGCCCGGTGCGGTCGCCGACGTGCGCGAGGCGCGCGTAGCGGTGGCCGCCGAAGTCGCGCTGGAGGATGAGGCCGTCCTTCGTCCGGTCGAACATCGCGCCCCACTCCTCGAGCTCGAGGACGCGGTCGGGCGCCTCCTGCGCGTGGAGCTGGGCCATGCGCCAGTCGTTCAGGAGCTTCCCGCCGCGCATGGTGTCGCGGAAGTGGACCTCCCAGCCGTCCTCCTTCCAGACGTTGCGCAGCGCCGCGGCGATGCCGCCCTCGGCCATGACCGTGTGGGCCTTGCCGAAGAGGGACTTGCAGACGAGCGCGGTGTGCGCGCCCTGCGCCTTCGCCTCGATCGCGGCGCGGATGCCCGCGCCGCCGGCGCCGATGACGACGACGTCGTACGCGCGCTCCTCGCGCTGCACGGTCACCGGAGCACGAAGCCCTGACCGAGGATGAACGCCGGGTCGCGGATCCACCCCATCGCGAGCATGCGGATGTAGACCTCCACCGCGCCGACGCTGATGAGGCTCCAGATGGCGTAGCGGCCGTGGTGGACGTTCAGCGCGGAGACGGCGCGCCACAGCCGGAGCGACAGTGGCCGGCCCCAGAAGCGGTCGAGGCGGCCCCCGACGAGGTAGCGGCAGAAGTGGCAGGAGAACGTGTAGAGGAGGATGAGCGCGACGTTCACGGTCATCAGGACCGTGCCGAGGCCGATGCCGAACGTGTACGTGTGCGCGCCCGGGGCGGTCGGCATGCGGAACGCGAGGAGCGCGTCGTACGCGAGGATCGTGGCGATGACGACGGCGGGGTACCAGGTCCAGCGGTGGATGTTCTGCCAGATGAACGGGACCTTCGTCTCGCCGCTGTAGGCCGCGCGGGCGTCGGGGACCGAGCACGCCGCGGGTGACCAGAAGAACGCGCGGTAGTAGGCCTTGCGGTAGTAGTAGCAGGTGAGGCGGAACGAGAGCGGGAACCCGACGATGAAGATGGCCGGCGCGAGGTTCCACCACTCGCCGACGATCGGCGCGCCGAACGTGAGGTGCGCGCAGTTCGCGCTGATGCACGGCGAGTAGAACGGCGAGAGGTACGGGTCGGCGTAGTAGTTCGCGTTCACGAGGCCCGCGTAGACCGAGTAGAGGATGAACGCGCTGAAGAGGACGAGGAGGCCCGCCGACTCGAGCCACCAGGGGTCCCGGCGGAGGGTGCGCTTCGGTGCGGTCGCCGCGACCGTTGCCATCGCCCCGACGGTACGGACGGCCCCGTAAGATGGCAAAGATATGGTCGCCATGATCGAGATAGCCGTAGGCTATGGAGCGTGGAGCTCCACCAGCTGCGCTATTTCGTCGCCGTGGCCGACGAGCGGCACTTCACGCGCGCGGCGCGCGACCTCGGCGTCGCGCAGCCGTCCGTGTCCAAGGCCATCCGACTGCTCGAGCGCGAGCTCGGCACCGAGCTCTTCCACCGCCGCCGCGGCGACCTCGCCCTGAGCGCCGCGGGGGAGGCGTTCCTCCCCTGGGCGCGCCAGGTCGTGACCGACCTCGCCGCGGCGGTGGACGAGGCGCGCGAGGTGGGCGGCATGCGGCGCGGGCGCCTGAGCGTCGGCGCGACGCCGAGCGTCACGACCTCGATCCTCCCCCACGCGCTCGGCCGCTTCCACGCGGCGTATCCGGGGATCGCACTGCGCATCCACGAGGCCGGCTCGGGCGACCTCGTGCGCGACCTCGACGAGGGCCGGCTCGACCTCGCGCTCGTGATCCTCCCGGTGGCTCACCGCTCGCTCGAGACGGTCCCGCTCCTGCGCGAGGAGCTCGTCGTCGCCGTGGCCGAGGGCCACCCGCTTGCCGACCGCAAGCGGATCGCGCTCGGCGACCTCCGCGAGACGCCGCTCGTGATGTTCCGCGAGGGCTACGACCTGCGCGCGACGACGCTCGCGGCGTCCGCCGCTGCCGGCTTCGAGCCCCTCTACGCGGTCGAGGGCGGCGAGATGGACGGCGTGCTGCGGATGACCGAGGCGGGGCTCGGCGTGTCGATCGTGCCGAGCATGGTCGTGGCGAAGGGCGGCGCGCTGCGCGCCGTGCGCATCTCCCCGGCCCTCACCCGGACCGTGGCCTTCGCGTACCGGCGCGACCGGCGCGTCTCGCGCGCGACCCGCGAGCTCATGGAGCACGTCACCTCGCTCGTGCGCAGCCGGCGCTGGCTCTCCGCGATGCCGCCGGGCCTCGAGGTCGTCGCGGTCTAGCCGAGGGCGAGCACCCGCAGCGGGACGCTGCCCTCCATGCGCGCCGCCGTGCTCACCGCGTCGCCCATGGCGGTGTAGTCCGGCCGCTCTGGGAGGCCGACGGCGCCGAGCACGACCTCGCCGGTGTTGATGCCCACGCCGTAGCCCACCTGCGGCTCGCCGCGCGCGCTGCGCTCGGCATTGATCGTCGCGACGTCCGCGCGGATGCGCCGCGCCGCGCGTCGGTCCTCGCGCCGAGGATGGCCATGAGCCCGTCGCCCGTGAACTTGTCGAGGATCGCGCCCTCGTCGATGACCGCGCGCGCCATCGCGCGCGGGTACGCGTTCACCGTCGCGACGGCCTGCTCCGGCGTGACGCGCTCGGCGAGCGCGGTCGACCCGCGCAGGTCGGTGAAGAGGATCGTCGCGGTGCGGCGCTCGCCCTCGAGCGAGAAGTGGTCGCCGGTAACGACGCGCTCCACGTCGCTCATCGCGACCGGCTGCAGCGTCACGTCCGCGCCGAACGCGAGGACCGCGAGCGCGACCGCGGCGAGCAGCCGGCGCGGCGTGACGGCGCGCGAGCGCCGCAGCCGGCCGAGGAGAGGGCTGTAGCGCGCGGCGAAGACGAATGCCGGCACCGTCATCGCCAGCTGGCCCGCGAGCGTCACCACCGACCCGGCGGCGAGCTCGCGCGGCACGCCGCGCGGCAGCACGCCCGGCGTCGCCGGGCCGTGGGCGAGGAAGAACCCGCCGAGCGTCATGAAGCCGAGCGAGACGAGCACCGACGGTCAGGCGCGCGGCATCGCGCCGAGTCTAGGTTCGGCGCCGCATCCGGAAGGCGAACACGAGCGGGATGAGGAGCGTGCCGACGGCCATGGCGGCGACCCAGTACCAGACGGCCTCGGGGTGGCAGATCCCCCGCGCGCAGCCCTGCCCGGCGCGCTGCACCTCGACGAAGAGGAGCGGCAGGCTCGCGGGCGTCGCGACGACCGACGCGGCGATGAACGTCGTGGCGACGGTCGGCAGCGACCGCTCGAGCGCGCCGAGCCGCACGTCGGTCGCGCGCGCGGACCACGCGGCCCACGCGCAGGCCAGGAGCGTGGTCGCGGCGGCGAGGCCGAGCGAGGCGCGAAAGCGCTCGTCGAACGGCAGCGGCTGGGAACCGGTCCAGACCTCCGCGGCGGTGAGGGCGGCCCAATACGCGAGCTTGATGGTGCTGATGCGCCCGACGAGGAGCGTGAGGGTGCGGAGGTGCGGCCTCGGGCGCGCTAGCGGTAGGTCGTCCACCACTTCTGCAGGAAGTACATGGACGCGATGAGGATGAACACGGTCACGAGGACCATGTAGAACTCCTGGGACTCGCCGACCTCTGCGATCATGTCATCTCCCTAGCGTCAAGAGGTACTGGACGACGAGGCGCACCGACGCCTCCGGCAGCTGTCCGCCCGCGCTCTGTCCGTACGGCGGCATCGCGGAGCCGGGCTTGATCGAGGCGGGGTTCGTCACCCACTTCACGAGCCAGTCGGCGTCGCCCGAGTCCTTCGCGCGCCGCAGCTCGGCCACGATGGGGCCCTCGACGCCGTAGCGCGCGAGGTTCGGCGCGAGCGGGCTCGTGCTCGCCTGACCGGCCGTGAACGAGTGGCACACGGCGCAGACCTGGCGCGCGATGACGTCGCCCGACGGCGGCTTCGGCGGGTCCGGGACGACCTCGGCGACCGTCTGCCCGTGCTCCTCGCGGATGTGCGGCATGTCCGCCCAGTCCTCGTCGTGGCCGTACATGATCAGGTCGGCGAGCTGCTTGATCTGCCACGCGCCGAGCGGCCCGCCGTGGCTGCGCGCCCACGCCGGCATCGAGTACGCCGGCGCCGGCCGCTCGCGGCCCTGCTCGATGGTCGAGACGAGGAGCCGGCGGACGCGCTCGACCGCGGCGGGGTCGGCCTTGATCGCCTCGTACTTGAACTCCGCCTTGTTGAGCGGCAGGCCGGGCAGCTGCTTGCCCTCGGGGTTCGTGCCGCCGCGGCCGTCGCGGCCGTGGCAGTCGTAGCAGAGGCTTGCGTACAGGGCCTTCCCGCGGCGGACGTCGAGCGAGAGCTGGTGCTCGACGGCCTCGGCGCGCAGCGCGGGCTGGATGAGGAGATACGCGCCGATGAGGCCGAAGAGGCCGAAGAGCATCGCCGCGCCGACGACGATCTTCTTGTCGAGGTTCGCGGAGATCTCGAGCGGGTCCGGCGCGGCCGGGATCGGCGCGACGTAATACGGCGTCGGCTGCTCGACGGTCGAGCCGGGGGCGTAGTGCTGCTCGAGCAGCTCCACCCCGTAGACCGGCTTCTCCTCGGGCTCCACGTCCGCCTGGTGCTTCACGAGGAATGCGAAGAACGCGAGGAGCGCGACGAAGATGAGGACCGAGACCGCCGCGAGGATGACGTTCAGGTCCATCAGGAGTCCGTGACCTCGACGTGCTTCGGGTCCCACTCGTTGCCCGCGCGGACGAGGAGGTTGAGCGGGTTCGTGTCGACGATGAGCGTCCCCGACTCGTCCTTGATGTGGAACAGGTCGAGCGGCCGCGGCGCGGGGCCGCCCTTCACGACGGCGGTGCGCTTGTCGAAGATCGAGCCGTGGCACGGGCACACGAAGCGGTCCGTCCCGGCGTTCCACGGCACCGAGCAGCCGAGGTGCGTGCAGCGGCGGTACGCCGCGGCGATCGAGCCCGGCGAGTGGACGAGGAAGAACCGGCCCGCGGTGAACAGCTGCGGCTCGTCGTTGGAGGAGCGGAACTTCGCGAGGACGTCCTGCTTCGAGCCGACGGCGACCTTCGCGCCGAGGCCGGTGATCTTGTTCACCCACATGAACGGCAGGACGATTCCGGTCAGCTCGCCGACCGCGAGCAGCGTGCCCCCGAGGAAGCCCATCCGCAGGAGCTGGCGCCGCTTCAGGCGGGCGATGAGCCCGCCCGCGCGGAGGCTCGTCTCGTCGTGCGGCCTGATCACGGCGTCACTCGATCGTGGGCGGCAGGTTCCACGGGGCGAAGAGGTCCATGCCCGGCCCGCGCATGGACGTCCCCACGAAGACGAGGACGAGGAACACACAGATGAACCCGGTGAAGAGCGCGATCATGATCCCGCGCACGTCGGCCCCGAAGAGCCGGCGGACGAGGAACACGAGGAGCGCCGAGAGCCCGAACATGACCGCGATCGGGACGATGTAGTCGGGGAAGAGCACCTTGCCGCCCGGAAGGTTCCGCGTCGCGAACTCGAGGAACGACGCGCGGAACGCCCAGTCGAAGAAGATGAGCCCGAAGGTGAGCACGATCGTGTAGACGCTCGAGAACACGAAGATGCGGGACCCGGTCCTGTTCGTGAACCAGATCCCCACGCCCTCGCGGGTGCGGTCGATGTACGGGATGACCGGCAGGAACACGAAGATGGCGATGCTCGGGACGATGACGCCCGCGAGGCCCTTGTCCATGTGCAGGAGGAGCTCCTGCAGCTGGAGCAGGTACCACGGGGCCTTCGAGGGGTTCGGCGTGCGGTCGGGGTTCGAGTGGTCCTGCAGCGGCGCGTTGAAGAGCGCCGCGATGACGAAGAGCGCCACGAGCCAGAGCATCGCGACGATGAACTCGATGACGAGCAGATGCGGCCACACCATGGCCGTGTCCTCGACGCGCTTGTCGACGCGCACGACCGAGTCCTGGCGCACGAACGCCAGGAGGCGCAGGCGCTTCTCCTGCCCCGGGAACGGCTGCGGACCGGTGCTCGGCATCCCCTAGAGGGGCCCCGAGATGCCGCCGTCCTTCCTGATCCGCCAGAAGTGGATGGCGATCAGGAAGGCGGTGATGAGCGGCAGGCCGACGACGTGGAGGACGTAGAAGCGCAGGAGCGCGTTCGGGCCGAGCTCGTATCCGCCGAAGAGCAGGAACGAGACCTCATTGCCGATGAACGGCGTCGCCGCGGCGATGTTGTAGCCCACGGTGACGGCCCAGAACGCGAGCTGGTCCCACGGGAGCAGGTAGCCGGTGTACGAGAGCATGATCGTGAGGAAGAACAGGAGCGTCCCCACGACCCAGTTGAACTCGCGCGGCGGCTTGTACGAGCCCGTGTAGAAGACGCGGGCCATGTGCAGGAACACGGTGATGACCATGCCGTGCGCGGCCCAGCGGTGCATGTTCCGCAGGAGCTGGCCGAAGACGACGACCGTCTCGAGGTCCTTGATGTCGGAGTAGGCCCACTCCGTCGTCGGCCGGTAGTAGAACATCAGCAGCGTCCCCGTGAGCGTGAGCACGAGGAAGAGGAAGAACGAGAGCCCGCCCATGCACCACGTGTAGGGGATGGCCAGGGCGTGCCGGCGCACCTTGACCGGGTGCAGGTGCAGGAAGACGTTGGTGAAGACCGCGAGCGACTGGTTCTTCCGCGAGTCGGGGTAGCCGTGGCGGAAGAGCGAACGCCAGATGTAGGACCGGCGCACCCATTCCCAGGCCTGGGCAGGTATCTCGAGCACTGTCCCTCCTTAGTGAGTGCGCGCGGGCTCGCGGGGCCGCTCGACGCTGCGGAGCTCGCTCAGCGACGCGGGCCCGTGGCCGTTGCCGTCGCCGTTGCGAGCGTCCTTGTAGCCGGGCGCGCGGCGTGGATCGTACATGGGCAGCGGGCGGATCGCCCTGCGCGCCGCGACGGTCAGGTCGAGGTGGATCTCGTCGTCGAGGGATTCCTTCGGCAGCGCGCGCCCGACCGACGGCGCGACCGTGCCGTAGCGGTTCATGGTGATGGCGTCGGTCGGGCAGCGGATGACGCAGAGCGCGCAGCGGATGCACGCCGTCTCGTCGAGGTAGAAGGCCACACCATTGGTCCACTTCTTGGCCTCACCGACGGCGGGGATCGCCCCGTCGTCGACGACGTCGCCCATGTCGACCATGTGGATGACGTCCATCGGGCAGACGTCGACGCAGCCGCCGCAGATGATGCAGAGCTCGCCGATGATCTCGATGTTGAAGTTGCACTTCAGGCAGCGGTCCGACTCGGCGACGGCCTGCGCCTCGCCGTAGCCGCGGTTCGTCTCGAGGAACAGCCCGCGGCGCTCGGACTTGGGGAGCTTGGGCATCTCCTGCCGCGGGATGCGGTCGTAGTCGACCGACATGTTGTGGTAGACGCGCGCGAGCTCGCCGTCGCCGGCGATGACGCCGACGTTGTCGGGCATGCTCGAGCGGCGCAGCGTCACGATCTCGTGGTACTCGGGCACGTTCACCGAGGCGGCGCCCGGGTCGAGGTAGCGCGCGACCTGCTGCGCCGCGCCGCGGCCCTCGGCGACGGCCTCGATGATGGTGCTCGGGTTCGTGCGGTAGTCGCCGGCGATGAAGATCTTGCGCACCTTCGTCTGGAAGGTGTCGGGGTCGATCTCGAGCTCGCGCACGCGCTTCACGCGGAACTCCGGGACGTCCGCGAGCCAAGTGGTGTCGGGTGACTGGCCGAGCGCGAGGAGCACCGTGTCGCAGGGGATCTCGAACTCGGAGCCGGGGATCGCGACCGGCGCGCGGCGCCCGCTCGCGTCGGGGTCGCCGAGCTTGTTGCGCACGAACCGGACCCCGCGGACGCGGCCCTCTTCGCCGAGGATCTCGACCGGCGACGCGAGGTAGACGAAGCGGATGCCCTCGCGCTCGGTCTCGGTGAGCTCCTCCTCGTCGACGACCATCTCCTCGCGGCTGCGGCGGACGATGACGTAGATCTCCTCGGACCCCAGGCGCCACGCCGTCGACGAGCAGTCCATGGCGGTGTAGCCCGAGCCGAGGACGATGACGCGCTTGCCGATGTCCACGGGATGCCCGCGGTAGGCGCGCTCGAGGAACACGATCCCGCCCATGACGCCCTCGGCGTCCTCGCCGGGGATCCCGGCGTAGTTCGGGACGAAGCAGCCCGCGGTGACGAGCACGGCGTCGAACTGGTCGCGGAGCTGCGAGAGGGTGACGTCGCGGCCGACGTAGGTCGACAGGCGCAGCTCGACGTTGTCGTTCACCACCCCGCGGATGTCGCGGTCGATGACCTCGCGCGGCAGGCGGAACGGCGGGACCCCCGCGAGCGCGGTGCCGCCGGCCTCGTCGAGCGCGTCGTAGATGGTGACGCCGAAGCCCATCTTCGAGAGGTCGCTCGCCGCGGCGAGCCCGGCGCAGCCCGCGCCGATCACGGCGACGCGACGGCTCGGCCGGCCGAACACCGGCGCGGGCGGCTGCGTGTAGGCGCGCCCGTCGACGCGAACGTTCTGGTGCGTCCAGTCGGAGAGGAACTTCTTCACGTAGCGGATCGAGAGCGGCTTGTCGACCTCCTTGCGGCGGCAGGCGGTCTCGCACGGCGCTGCGCACACCGATCCGCAGATCGACGCGAGGGGGTTCGGGTCGAGCGCGAGCTCCCAGGCCTTCTCGAACTCGCCCGCGGCGGCGAGGTTGAGGTAACCCCGGCAGTTCGTCTTGACCGGGCAGGCCTCCTGGCAGGGGATGTTCTCCTGGTACCAGGACGGGCCCACCTCGACGACCTGGTAGAGCTCCTTCACCGCAGCGAGATCATGCTACCGACGTGTAGTACGAGCGCAAATGGAGGTCACGGGCGTGCTGACGGAGCGGAAACTGCGGCTCGGCGGCGGCGCGGTCGAGTTCACCTGCGAGGCGCTGCGCGTCGAGCCGGGGCGGCGCGCCGTCGTCCGCTTCGTGTCGCCGGCCGAGCGCCGCCTCGGGGGCACGGACCTCGTCCTGCCCGCCGGGACGGTGACGATCGGGCACTTCTGGAGCGACCGCAGCTACAGCCTCTACGCGTTCCGTGTCGGGGGCTCCCCCGCCGGCTACTACTGCTCGATCGTCGACGCCGTGGCCATCGCCGCGGACGCCGTCGAGTACCTCGACCTCGTCGTCGACGTGTTCATCGACCCCGGGGGCGGCGCGACCGTGCTCGACGAGGACGAGCTCCCCGCGGACATCGAGCCGCGCCACCGGCGCACCATCAACGCGACGCTCGAGGAGCTCACCGGCAACACCCGGCGGCTCATCGCCGAGGTCGAGCGCGACGCGCGGCCCTTCCTGCTACCTTCGGATCCCCGGTGAAGCTCCACGAGCACCAGGCCAAGGCCCTGCTCGCGCGCGCCGGCATCCCCATACCGCGGGGCCGCGTCGCGACGACGCCCGACGAGGCCGCGAGCGCGGCGCGCGAGATCGGCGGTCGCGTCGCGGTGAAGGCGCAGGTGCACGTCGGCGGGCGGGGCAAGGCCGGCGGGATCAAGCTCGCCGGCGGCGCGGACGAGGCGCGCGCCGCGGCGCGCGCCATCCTCGGCATGGACATCAAGGGGCTGCGCGTGGCGAAGGTGTACGTCGAGCGCGCCGCGAGCGTGAAGAGCGAGCTCTACCTCGGCGTCACCGTCGACCGCGACCGCCGCCGCCCCGTGGTGATGCTCTCGACGGTCGGCGGCATGGACATCGAGCGGGTCGCCTCCAGCGAACCGGGGCGCATCGCGCGCGGCTGGCCCGACCCGCGCCTCGGCCTGCTCGCGTTCGAGGCGCGGCGGCTGTGCTTCGACGCCGGCGTGCCGAGGGACCAGGTCGCGCCCGTCGCCGCGCTCGCCGAGAAGCTCTACGCGCTCTTTCGCGCGACCGACGCGATGCTCCTCGAGATCAACCCGCTGTTCGTCCAGGAGGACGGCACGCTCGTCGCGGGCGACGCCAAGCTCGACGTCGACGACAACGCGCTCTTCCGCCAGGCCGGGCTCGCCGCGTGGAAGGAGGCGCTCGAGGCCGAGCGGCTCGAGGAGAAGGCGCGCGAGCTCGGCTTCTCGTACGTGCAGCTCGGCGGCGAGGTCGGGATCATCGGCAACGGCGCCGGGCTGGTCATGGGCACGCTCGACGCGGTGCGCAGCGCCGGCGGGCACGCCGCGAACTTCCTCGACGTCGGAGGCGGCGCGAAGCACGAGGTGGTGAAGGCCGCGCTCGAGATCGTGCTCTCGAACCCCAGGGTGAAGAGCGTCCTCATCAACATCTTCGGCGGTATCACCCGCGGCGACGAGGTCGCGCGCGGCATCGTCGAGGTCATCCGCGAGCATCCGCCGCGCGTGCCGATCGTCATCCGCCTCAGCGGCACCGAGGCCGAGGCGGGACGGCGGATCCTCGAAGGCCAGCCCCTGGTCTCGCGCCAGACGATGGACGACGCCGCGGCCGAAGCGGTGCGCCTCTCACGCGATCCCAACGTATCGGGGGTCGCAGGGGCGGAGCCCCTGCGAGGAATGGGTGCGGGCTCCTGATGGCGAGGCCATCATGAGCGTCCTCCTCGGCAAGGGCACGCGCGTGCTCGTCCAGGGCATGGGCCGCGAGGGGCGGTTCCACGCCGGGCGCATGCGCGAATACGGGACGCGGGTCGTCGCCGGCGTCGGACCCGGCAGCGGCGGCACGGAGCGCGACGGCATCCCGATGTACGACACCGTCTCCGCGGCGGCCGAGGCGACCGGCGCGAACGCGTCGCTCATCTTCGTCCCCGCGCCGGGCGCCGCCGACGCCATCCTCGAGGCCGTCGACTCGGCGCTGCCGCTGGTGGTGTGCATCACCGAGGGCATCCCCGTGCACGACATGCTCTCCGTCGCCGCGGTCATCGCCGAAACGGGCACGACGCTCATCGGCCCCAACTGCCCCGGCGCGATCACGCCCGGCGAGTGCAAGATCGGGATCATGCCCGCCGAGAACTTCTCGCCCGGCCCCGTCGGGTTCGTGTCGCGCAGCGGGACGCTCACGTACGAGATCGCCGACGCGCTCACGCGCGCGGGGCTCGGCCAGTCGACGTGCCTCGGCATCGGAGGCGATCCGGTCGTCGGCCTCCCCACCCCCGACGCGGTGCGGCTGCTCAACGAGGACCCCGGGACCGGCTGCATCGTCATCGTCGGCGAGATCGGCGGCAGCGCCGAGGAGCGGGCCGCCGAGTACATGCGCGCGTTCGGCAAGAAGCCCGCGGTCGCGTTCGTCGCCGGACGCTCCGCGCCGCCCGGCAAGCGCATGGGCCACGCCGGCGCGATCGTCTCCGGCGGTCAGGGCACCGCCGAGTCCAAGGTGCGCGCGTTCGAGGAGGCCGGCATCCCGGTCGCGAACGCGCCGAGCGAGATCCCCGGGCTGGTGAAGCGGGCCCTCGGCGCCTGATGGCGCGCGCGCGCGCGCTGGCGCATCGAGTCGAGCTCGCGGGCACGACGGTCAGCGCTCGAAGGTCTTCGCTCCCGCGCCCAGCGGCCGCGCCGTCGCGCACGTCGCACCGGGCTGGAACTCGACCGCGAGCGTCGTGGCGCTCGGCATCCGCAGCAGGATCGCGCCCGCCGGGGTCGTGAGGTTCGGCGCGCTCGGCGTCCGGCCGCTGTGGAAGCGCTCATAGCAATACGTCGTGCCGTCGGGCTTCACCTCGGCGAAGTCGCGGTTCACGGTGCCGCTGCGCTCCGGCGTGAACGCGTAGAGGCCGAGGCGCAGGCCCGCGACGGACGATCCCATCGAGAAGACCGGGAGCGACGGATCGACGTAGTCGTGAAGGAGCGCGAGCCAGGGGCTGAAGTCCTGCGTGTTCGTGAAGTTCGTCCCGGTCGTGAGCCAGTTCCCCTGCGCGGTGCCGGGCACGTCGTGCATGAGCGTGCCGGTGCGCGGCTCCGCGGTGCGCGCGACCTTCCCGTCGATGCTCCCGAGCTTGCCCTCGACCAGCGCGCGGGCCGACGGCGCGAGGTAGTCGACCGGCGAGACGTAATGCGGGTAGTCACCGTCGTAGCGCGACGGGTTGATGAACGGAAGGGTCACGCGGTGGTCGACGCCGCCCCAGTCGACGCCCCCGAAGCGGTCCGACCCGCCCACGGCGTCGCCGGCCTTCACCGCCACGGTGACGCGCGCGGTGCACTTGCGGATCCTCCCGCCCTGCGTTCCGAAGTCGAAGTCCTGGCAGGTGGTGCTCTGCCCCTTCAGCGCGGAATCGAGCGGCGCGGCGATGGTGCCGAGGTGGAAGAAGTAGCTCTCGAACTCGCGGCACGGATAGAAGGTGAGCTGATGGCCCGTTCCCTCCCCGCTCTCGGTCGAGACGATCTCGGTCACCGTCGCGTCCGAGGGGAAGCGCACCGGCTTGCCGGAGACCGCCGGCTCACCCGGCAGGTTGATGGTGAAGTTCGAGTGCTTCGCGCCGAGGATGTGCACGGGCGGCTGCGGGAAGCCGAGCGGACGGAACGCCTTGAAGTCCCGCGGGTCCATCGGCAGGACGCTGAAATGGGGCCGTGCAGGAGACGGCGGTGGCGAGCGCCGCCGCCCGGAGCCATCGCACCGCCGCGGAGCCTAGCGCGGGCCCCCGGCGCCGGGATCGAGGACATCTCACCGAGGTCGCGCGCACGCGGTGAGGCAAGCGCGTCCGGTGTGGCTCACCCCGCAGCGCTCGCCAGCACGCCGAGCGAGCGTCAAAGCGACCTCGCGGACCCCGCGGCGGCTGCCGCCCTCAGGCGGTGACGCCCTCGGCGCGCACGAGGCCGCGCAGGCGAAGCGCGGCGAGGCCCATCGCGCCGTCGTCGTCGTGGCGCGGGTGGGCGTACGAGTCCCTCCCGGCGCGGACCTGGGCGGCGATGACGCCGGCCCAGCCGCGGATGGCGCCGTCGTCGTAGGGCGTCTCGCTGCGCAGGCGCAGGTACGCGAAGGGCGCGGTCGCGCCGATGGAGTCGAGCGGGGACGGCGCGTGGCCCTCGCCGTCGTCGTGCGCCAGCGCGACGCCGCGCGCGGCGAGCGGCTCGTAGACCGCCGGCGCGTACCACGACGCGTCGCGCACCTCGAGGGCGCAGCGCCGCTCGGGCGGCAGCGACGCGATGAATCCCGCGCGGGCGTCGTCGTCGCGCCCGAGGGTCGGGCGGCGTCGCCGCGAGCCACCCCTGCGCGGTCCGCTCGGTCGGGAGATGGCGGAAGGTGTAGCTCACCTCGGTCGTCGGCGGGCGCGTCCCGTAGCGCTCGAGCAGCTTCGCGTCCTTCACCTCGGGCGGGTAGAAGAGGGGCTTCCACCCGGCGAAGGCCCAGCCCGAGGTCCCGATCCAGGCCCTGGCGATCAGGCGGTCTCCGGCGTCGCGCGAGAGGCGGGCTCGCCGGCCTGGTCGCCGTTCATCGCCGGGAGGTGCCGGCCGAGGACGGCGTAGGCCACCGCGGTCGCGAACGAGTTGATCTGCCGCAGCGCGAGCAGCACGTCGAGGTGGATGCTCGAGGTGTCGATCGACTCCTTGAGCCCCGAATGCAGCCGCTCGATGTGCGACTGGCGGTAGCGGCGCTCGAGCTCGCTGATGGGCGACTTGTGGCGCAGCACCTTCTCGGCGATGGAGCGGTCCCCCGAGGCGAGGGCCGCGAGCGCGAGCTCGAGGTTCTCGACGACCTTGGCGTGCAGGTCGCGGATCTCGGCGAGGCCCTTCTCGCTGAAGCGGTGGCTCCCGGCGATCTTCTTCTCGGCGAGCTCCATGAGCTGCTTGTCGATGACGTCGCCGGCGGCCTCGAGGTCGACGACGACGAAGAGCAGCGCCGTCTCGCGCTCGGACTGCTCCTCGGTGAGCGCCTGCTCGCGCAGCTTGGTGAGGTACTGCTTGATGTCCTCCTCGAGCCCGTCGATCTGGTCGTCGCGCTTCACGATCTCGCTCATGAGCTTCTCGTCGTCGCGCTCGAACACGGTCATGGTGTCGCGCATCGACCGCGCCACGACGTCGCCCATGCGCAGCGTCTCGCGCAGCGCCTGGCCGAGCGCGACCGCGGGCGTGTCGAGGACCTGGGGGTTGAGGTAGATCGCGCCCTCCTCGCTCCGGCGCGTCTCGGGGATCATCCGCGTGATGAGGTCCGCCGCGGGGCCCGCGAGCGGCAGGAAGACGACCGCGAGGGCGACGTTGAAGAGCGTGTGGGCGTTGGCGATCTGCCGCGGGACGTCGCCGCCGAGCGCGGTGATGAGGTCGTCGAACCCCGGCGCGATGGCCATGAACAGGAGCACGCCGGCGACCTTGAACGCGGCGTGCGCGACGGCGACGCGGCGCGCCTCGGCGTTCGCGCCCGCCGACGCCAGGAGCGCCGTCGCCGCCGTGCCGACGTTCGCGCCGTAGATGACGGGGATGGCCCCCTCGAGCGGCATCAGCCCGTTCGTCGCGAGCGAGATGGCGAGCCCGATGGTCGCGGCGCTCGAGTGCACGAGCGCGGTGAACGCGGCGGCGATGACCAGGAGCAGCAGCGGCTGGCCGACGAGCGCGGTGAGCAGGTCGCGGAAGAGCGCGCTGTCCTTCAGCGGGACGGTGCCGTCGGAGATGAGCTTGATCCCGAGGAAGAGGAAGCCGAAGCCCAGGATCGAGCGCCCCACGTAGGAGACCGTGCCGCGGCCGAGCGCCGAGAGCGCCCACCCGGCGAAGACGATCGCCGGGGAGACGGCGAGGAGGTTGAAGGCGAGGAGCTGCACCGTGACCGTCGTGCCGACATCGGCGCCGAGGATCACCGGGGTCGTCTGGCGCAGCGAGAGCAGCCCCGCGGACGCGAAGCCGACGAGCATGACCGTCGTCGCGCTCGAGGACTGCAGCACCGCGGTGACGCCCGCGCCGACGGCGAGGCCCTTGAGGCGGTTGCCGCTGAGGCCCTGGAGGATCCCGCGCAGGCGGGTGCCCGCGGCCCGCTGCAGGCCCTCGCCGACGAGGCGGACGCCGTAGAGCAGCAGCGCGGTCCCGCCGAGCAGCGCGAAGAGGACCGTGTTCGGGTCGCTCACTTCCGCGGCATCCTATCGGCGCGCGGCGCGCGCTACTTCTTGACCTGAAGGGTCGCGCGCGCGGCCGTCCCTCCGCCGAGCACGACGACCGAGACGTCGTCGGCCTCGTGATCCGGCGCGGCGAAGCCGATGGTCGCGACGCCCGTCGCGTCGGTGCGGTACGTCCCTACGGTGAACACGCCGACCTGCAGCGTGACCGCGAGGTCGGCGCGCGGCCTGCCGCCTTCGGTGGCGATGGCCTTCACCACCACCGTCTCACCGGGGCGCACGCGCGTGCGGTCGAGGGTGACGCCGAGGGCGATCCCCGCGGCCGGCGCGGCGGTCGCCTGGCGCACGGTGATGGCGAGCGCGGTCTTGGTCTCGTTGCCGGCCTTGTCCTTCGCCGCGATCTGCAGGGTCAGCGGCCCGACCGGGGCGCTCAACCGGTCGGTGAAGACGCCGTCGGGGTTCGGCCGCAGCGCCCGGCCGCTCACGGTGACCTCGGCGTCGGGCTCCGTCCTCCCCTCGATCACGACATCGGTGTCCACGGTCTCGCCCGCGCGCGGGCGGGTGATGCTGAGCGCGGGCGCGACGCGGTCCACGACCACGCTCGCCGAAGCGACGGCGATCTCGCTGGTGCCCTCGACGAGCCGCGCCGAGATGGTGCTCGCGCCGTCGGGCAGCGTGAGCTCGCGCGAGGTGAAGCGGCCGTCGGCCGCGAAGGGCACCGCGCCGACGAGCGTTCCGTTCAGCGTGATCTCGACCTGGCGTCCCGCGAGCGCGGCGAACGAGGGGACCTTGCCCGCGACGGTGATCTTGTCGCTCCTGGTGAACTCCGGGAGCGGATCGAGCACCGGCGCGGCGCTCACCGTGAAGCGCTGCTCGCCGAGGTCGATCTTGGCCTCGCCCTTGCCCTGCGGCAGGGCCCCCGCGACCGTCCCGCCGATCTGCTGGATCGCCGCGCGCGACCTGCTCCCGACCGCGCCCAGGAGCGACATCCCGGCGACCGCGAAGAGCAGCGAGAACGCCAGGCTGACCAGGAGCGGGTGCTCGTAGCGCGGCAGTCGCACGCGGGCGGTCGCGACGCGCTCGGCGTAGCGCCGCCAGTCGACGGGCCGGCGGCGCGCGGCCGCCGACGGCGCGATCGACGGCGTGCGCTTACGGCGGACGGCGTGTCCGGGAACGGCCATGTGCTCCATTAAAGCGATAGGGCGCCGGCCGTTCTGCCGCCGCCCTCCGCTGGTGGGTGGGATGAGGGGCTGTCAGTGCTCAATGGCCCCAGGCGGGGCCACCGAGGACTCTACGCGCGACGGGGGCACAGTCAAGTGGCCCTAGCGGGGTAGTACCTGCCAGCGCCACCCGCGGCGGTGTGCCATCCTCGATGTCACATGGCGCAAGCAGCCAAGTCAGCCCCGAAGGGCCTCGAGGGCGTCGTCGCGGCGAGCACCGCGATCAGCCTCGTCCAGGACGACCGCCTCATCTACCGCGGCTACTCCATCGACGACCTCGTCGGCCACGCCGAGTACGAAGAGGTCGCCTACCTGCTGCTGAACGGCGACCTCCCGGACCGCTCCCAGCTGCGCGACTTCAAGGCCGAGCTGGTGAGGCACCGCCCCCTCTCGCCCTTCGTGCGCGACCTGCTCGCCGAGATGAGCGAACACGCCACGGCGATGGACGTGCTGCGGACCGCGGCCTCAGCGCTCTCGGCCGAGGACCCCGAGCAGGGCGACAACTCGCAGGCCGCCGAATACCGCAAGTCGATCCGACTGACGGCGAAGCTGCCGACGATGCTCGCGGCGTACATCCGCCGCCGCCGCGGCGAGCAGCCCATCCCCCAGGAGCCCTCGCTCGGGCACGCGGCCAACTTCGCCCACATGACCTGGGGCGAGAAGCCCCACCCGCGCGCCGCGGAGATCATGAACGCGGCGTTCATCCTCCAGGCCGAGCACGGCATGAACGCGTCGACGTTCACCGCGCGCGTCGTCGCGGGCACCGAGGCCGACATGCACGCCGCGGTCGCCGCGGCCTTCGCCGCACTGAAGGGCCCGCTGCACGGGGGCGCCACCGACGGGACGATGCGCCTGCTCGACGAGATCGGCACGCCCGAGCACGTCGAGGCCTTCGTCGACCGCGCCATCGAGCGCAAGTACAAGTTCTCGGGGTTCGGCCACCGCGTCTACCTCACCGCGGACCCCCGGGCGAAGCACCTGCGCCGCTTCGCGAGCGAGCTCGCCCGCGACCGCCAGGGGCCGCGCTACTTCGAGATCCAGGAGGCGCTCGTCCGCGCGATCGCCGAGCGCCGCCCGAAGATGTCGCCCGCCGCGGCGGCCAAGGTGAACGTGGTGAACGTCGACTACTACGCCGCGACGACGTACACCTACCTCGGGATCCCCGCCGACCTCGGCACGTCGATCTTCGCGCTCGGGCGCATCGCCGGCTGGTGCGCGCACATCATGGAGCAGCACGGCGACAACCGGCTCATCCGTCCGGAGTCGGAGTACACCGGGCCCACGGGCAAGACGTGGGTGCCCATCGCGGAGCGCTAGCGATCTAGCGCGCGGTCCTGGCGAGCACTCCACCGATGATGGCGATCTGGCGCCGCGCCAGCGACGAGATCCACTCGACCGCGAGGGTGTCGCTCACCTCGGCGCGGCGCGGCTGCGTCCCCACGACGACGCCGACGTTGCGGTAGCCGGTCATGTAATAGAGGACGCGCTGGCCGTCGCCGAAGCGGTAGGCGCAGGCGCGCGACCCGTCCGCGGCCGCCGGCGCGCCGATCCGCTCGACGAGCGGCCTCTCGGCGTCCCAGGTGATGGTGTCGCAGTCGTTCTCGGCGACGAACTTCGCCGAAGGCACGTCGGGCTCGAGGACGTAGAGGCGCACGACGAACCAGCGGAAGTCGATCGACGTGCGCGGCACGAACTCCCGCTCCCAGGCGCGCGTGCCGATGGCCGTGTCGCGCCCGACGTCCGAGGCGAGCGGGAAGTCCTCGGGCGGGTAGATGAGCTGTTCGGGCTCGAACAGCACGGGACCCTCGGGGACGGCGAGCGCCGCGGCGGGGTCGCCCGGGGGCGCGGGCGTCGGCGGCTCGGAGCGCGGCTGCCCGCCGCACGCGGCGACGACGAGAGCACATAGAAGGAAGTAGCGAAGCAGCAAGCGCGCCCCCCTGGCGGGCAAGCATACGGGCCCCGCCGGCGCTCACGGCCGCGCCTGCTAGGGGTGACCGACGCGCTCGGGCCAGCCCGCCTCCGACACGAACGCGGGCGCCGGCCCAGCCCGCGGCGACCGATCGGCCTACCCGCGCGACCGGTCGAACCCGACGGGCAGCGCGCGCACCGCGGCCTCGAGCCGCTCGAGCAGCGGCGCGACCTCGGCGGAGCGCAGCTCGCGGTCCGCGAGCGTCCCCCAGATCCGGTCGACGAGCCGCTGAGCGTCGCGCCGCACGCCGGCCGCGTCGACGCGCACCGCGCGCCCGCCGCGCACGACGACCTCGCCATCGACGAGGACGATGTCGACGGACCGCCCCTGCTCGGCGTAGACGAGCTGATTCGCGACCTGCTCCTTCGGCGCGAGCCGCAGGTCGCCGATGCGCAGGAGCGCGAGGTCGGCGCGGTAGCCGGGTTCGATGCGGCCGATGCGCTGCCGCAGCGCGCGCGCCCCGCCGTCCCAGCACATGCGCAGCGTCTGCAGCGCGGTCGGCCAGCGCTCGCGCGGCGCCGCGGGACGCTGCACCAGCGCGGCGGCCTTCAGCGTCTCGAACATGTTCTGACTGTCGTTGCTGCTCGCGCCGTCGGTGCCGAGGGCGACGGGCACTCCGGCCGCGCGCAGCGCCGGCACCGGGGCGATGCCGGCCCCGAGCTTCATGTTGCTCACGGGGTTGTGCACCACCGTCGTCGCGGAGCGCGCGAGCCGCGCGATCTCGTCGTCGTCGAGCCAGATCGCGTGCGCGAACGAGGTCCACTCCTCGAGCGCGCCGATGCGCTCGAGGAAGGCGACGGTCGATCCGCCGTAGCGCTCCCTGGCGATGGGCACCTGCGATTTCGCGCTGAGCAGGTGGGTGTGCAGCGCCACGCCCTGGTCGCGCGCCAGCGCGACCGACGCCTCGAACAGCTCCACCGAGCAGCGCGGCAGCGAGGAGGGGCCGAGCATCGGTCGGAGGCGTGGGTGCTTCCCGTTCCAGCGCTCGAGGAACGGACCGATCCGCCCGAGCAGCTCGTCGACCGTTCCCGTTCGCCGGTCGGGGCGCACCTCGCCGATGAGCGCGAGCGGGAGCGACCCGAAGAAGTCGAGGTCGCTGTACTGCGCCGCGACGTTCGCGCGCATGCCGCTGTCGGCGTACGCCGCCATGACCCGGTCCATGCCCTCGTCGAACCAGCGCTGGTCGCAGCGCGGGCAGTCGAGCACCGACGTGGTGCCGCTCTCGAGCATCTCTATCGCGCCGACCATCGTCGAGACGTAGAGGTCACCGGGGCCCAGCGTCGCGCCCGCGCCGCCGTACGACGCCACGACCATCCACGCGTCGAGGGGCAGCGCGTCGCAGAGGCCCTTCTCGATCGACTGGTTCGAGTGGGTGTGCGCGTTCACCAGCCCGGGCATCACGAGGTGACCGCTCGCGTCGATGACCTCGGCGCCGTCCGCGGCGAGCGAGGGCCCCACGCGCGCGATGGCGCCCTCCTCGATGAGCACGTCGCCGAGTCCCAGCGGCCGCTCCGCGTCGAAGAGCTGACCGCCGCGGACGAGCGTCCTCAGGAACCCTCCGCCAGGCGCCGCTGGAATGCCGCGCGGTCCTCGGCCTGCGACGTCGGCCCCGGATCCGCCGGATACGGCGAGGGCTCCGCCTCGATGTGCAGCGCCACCAGGCCGAGGCCCTCGTCGCCGAGCAGCGCGTCGAGCGCGCTCGCGGCCGCGGCAGCGTCGCGCGCCTCCGACGCCCGGGCGAAGCCGGCTCCGCGGGCGATCGCCGCGAACGAGCGGCCCTCGCCCCCGGGGAGCGGCTGCCCGCCGCCGGTCTCGTAGCGCCCGTTCACGAAGACCGCGAGGCGCAGGTTGGCCGGGGCCGCCCCGGCGATGGCGAGGAGGACCCCGAGGTTCATGGCGAGGTCGCCGTCGCCCTCGAGGAGCACGACGCGGCGCCGCGGCAGGGCCAGCGCGAGACCGAGGGCGAGCGCGGGCGCCGTCCCCATCGGGTCGGATGCCCAGTAGGTGAGGTTCGGCGCGGCCGCCTCGCGCCACGCCCGTCCCGTCGACCCGAGGCTGCACACGACGATGTCGCTGGCGCGGAGCCTCTCGCGCACCAGCCGCGCGGCGTCGGCGCGGCGGATCGCCACGCTCACGCCTCCTCACCCAGCAACGCGGCGCGCCGCAGCAACACGACGACGGGCCGGCGCAGCAGGAAGGCCTCGCGCATCGCGTCGCCGATCAGGGCGACGTCCTGGGCGGTCTCGACGACGTGGTGGACGAGCTGCAGCCCCGCGAGGACCGGCTCGGTGACCAGGCCCTTGTACATCTGGTAGTAGTAGCGGTCCTCGCGCGACCCGCGGTAGGCCGCGAGCACGAGGAACGGCAGCTGGTGGTGGAAGGCGTAGCCCGCGAGCGCGTTCGCCGCGAGGAGGATCCCCGCGTTCTGGCAGATGAGCGCGGCGCGCTCGCCGCCGAGCGACGCACCCGCGCAGACGCCGACGCCGTCGTCCTCGCGCGCGACGCGCACGTGGCGTATCCGATCGTGGGCGTCGACGCGGTCGATGACGTGCGCGAGCCAGGCATCGGGGAGGCTCGCGGCCACGCTGACACCGGCGGCGACGAGCTCGGCGACGATGAGGTCGGCGCAGCGCTCGGCCGCGGTCATGCGGCGCAGTACCGCACGACGGTCTCGGCCCAGGCGCGCGCGCAGGCGACGAGCTCGTCCATCGCCACGATCTCGATGCGCGGATCGTCGGCGTCGCGCCGCACGTATGCGCCGAAGCGGACGGTGGGGATGCCCGCGCCGAGCAGCACCGCGCCGTCGGTCGCGCCGGTCCACCCCATCACCTGGTCGGGATCGCTGCCGCGGTGGGCGCGCCAGGCGCCGCGGGCCACGCGCGCGAGATCGCCCGCGGTCGCGGCGGCGCTGCCACCCGGCGACCACGCGTACGCCTCGGCGTCCACGG
>VGOU01000011.1 GCA_016875795.1 Chloroflexota bacterium
TGGACCACCGCGCTGCGGCTGCGGGTCGGCCGGTGCCTGCGTGGGGCGCGGTCGCTGGGCCGGCCGGCGGCGGGGCCTGCCCGGTCTCGGACGAGGCGGCTGCTCCTGCATGCGCTCAGTCTGCCAGTGGCGGACGCCTACCATTGAGCGGCAAGGGAGACGCAGTGCAGGACCGCTCAGTCCACGAGGTCTTCGACGAGTTCAAGCGGCAGCTCCCCGACATCGACCCCGACGAGACGCAGGAGTGGATCGACTCGCTCGACGCGCTCGTCAAGGCCGGCGGCGTGGAGCGCGCGCGCTTCGTCCTGTTCAAGCTGCTGAAGCGCGCGCGCCAGCTCCAGGTGGGCCTCCCCGCGCTCACCCAGACCCGCTACATCAACACCATCTCGCCGGAGCAGGAGCCGCATTTCCCCGGCGACGAGGACATGGAGCGGCGCATCCGGCGGATGATCCGCTGGAACG
This sequence comes from Chloroflexota bacterium, assembly GCA_016875795.1. Lineage (GTDB taxonomy): Bacteria > Chloroflexota > Limnocylindria > P2-11E > P2-11E > JACPOT01. Next base: position 463 of record VGOU01000011.1, read on the forward strand.
CCGTCGCGATGGTCCTGCGCGCGAACCATCACTACCCGGGCATCGGCGGCCACCTCGCGACGTACGCCTCGGCCGCGACGCTGTACGAGGTCGGCTTCAACTGGTTCTTCAAGGGCAAGGACGACCCGAGCGGCGGCGACCGGATCTACTATCAGGGCCACGCCGCGCCGGGCATCTACGCGCGGGCGTTCCTGGAAGGGCGTCTCACCGCGGGCGACCTCGACCACTTCCGCCGCGAGGCGCTCGAGAAGGGCCTCTCGAGCTACCCGCACCCGCGGCTCATGCCCGACATGTGGGAGTTCCCCACGGTCTCGATGGGGCTCGGCCCGCTCGCGGCGATCTACCAGGCGCGCTTCGACCGGTACCTCATGCACCGCGGGCTCGCCGACACGAGCGGCGCGCGCGTGTGGGCCTTCGTCGGCGACGGCGAGATGGACGAGCCCGAGGCCCAGGGCGGGCTGCGGCTCGCGGGACGCGAGGGCCTCGACAACCTCGTCTTCGTCGTGAACTGCAACCTGCAGCGCCTCGACGGGCCGGTCCGCGGGAACGGGAAGATCGTGCAGGAGCTCGAGGCGCTCTTCCGCGGCGCGGGCTGGAACGTCATCAAGGTCCTGTGGGGCCGCGAGTGGGACGACCTGCTCGCGCGCGACGTCGAGGGCGTGCTCGTGAACAAGATGAACGAGTGGCTCGACGGCGACTCGCAGCGCATGACGATCTCCGACGGCGCGACGATCCGGAGGGAGTTCTTCGGCGGCGACCAGCGCCTCGAGAAGCTCGTCGAGCACCTCTCCGACGCGGACCTCACGAAGCTCCGCCGCGGCGGCCACGACCACCGCAAGGTGTACGCGGCGTACTCGTACGCGACGCGGCACGCCGGCGCGCCGACCGTCGTGCTCGCGCAGACGGTGAAGGGCTGGACGCTCGGCCAGTCGGTGGAGGCGCGGAACGTCACCCATCAGGCGAAGAAGATGTCGGTCGACGAGCTGAGGATCTTCCGCGACCGCCTCGAGCTCCCGATCGCCGACGCGACGCTCGAGGACCCGCCCTACTACCACCCCGGCATGGACGCGCCCGAGATCCGCTACATGCTCGAGCGGCGCAGCTCGCTCGGCGGCCCGCTGCCCCGGCGCGTCGTGCGCGCGGCGAAGGTGAGCGTGCCCGACGGCGCGGCCTTCGCCGAGTTCCCCAAGGGATCGGGGCAGGCGGCGGCGTCGACGACGACGGCCTTCACGCGGCTCCTGCGCAACCTGACGCGCGACAAGAGCGTCGGGAAGCGGATCGTGCCGATCATCCCGGACGAAGCGCGCACGTTCGGCATGGATCCGCTCTTCAAGGAGCTCGGCATCTACTCGCCGCTCGGTCAGCGCTACAAGCCCGTCGACGCGGAGACCCTCCTGCCCTACCGCGAGGCGACCGACGGGCAGATGATCGAGGAGGGCATCACCGAGGCGGGCGCGATGGCCACGTTCACCGCGGCCGGGACCTCGTACGCCACGGTCGGCGAGCCGACGATCCCCTTCTACGTCTTCTACTCGATGTTCGGCTTCCAGCGGACGATGGACCAGATCTGGGCGTTCGGCGACGCGCGCGGCCGCGGCTTCCTCATGGGCGCGACCGCCGGTCGCACGACGCTGAATGGCGAGGGCCTGCAGCACGAGGACGGCCACAGCCACCTGCTCGCGTCGGCGGTCCCCAACGTGCGCGCCTACGACCCGGCATTCGCGTACGAGACCGCGGCGATCGTCGAGGACGGCCTGCGGCGCATGCTCGAGGGGAACGAGGACGTCTTCTACTACATCACCCTGTACAACGAGAACTACCCGATGCCCCCGATGCCAGACGGCGTGCGCGAGGGCATCCTCCGCGGGCTCTACCTCTTCCGGAAGGGCATCGACGGCCGCAGGCGCGTCCAGCTCCTCGGATCTGGCCCGATCATGCTCCAGGCCCTGCGGGCCCAGGAGGTCCTCCAGGACAGGTACGACGTCGCCGCCGACGTCTGGAGCGTGACGAGCTTCCAGCTGCTGCGGAACGAGGCCCTCGAGGCCGAGCGCTGGAACCGGCTCCACCCCGAGGAGACCCCGCGGCGGCCGCACGTCGCCGAGATGCTCGGTGGCAGGGGGCCCGTGGTGGCGGCGACCGACCACATGAAGGCCATCCCGGACATGGTCGGCCGCTGGGTCGGCCAGCCGTTCCTGCCCCTCGGGACGGACGGCTTCGGGCGGAGCGACACGCGGGAGGCCCTGCGCCGGCACTTCGAGATCGACGCCGAGCACATCGCCGTGGCGGCGCTGCACAGCCTGGCGCAGTGCGAGCAGTTCTCGCCCGCCGACGTCGGCGTCGCCATCCGGGAGCAGGGCATCGATCCCGACCGCATCGACCCCCGTTACGCCTGAAGGGCACCCATACGGCCGAGCGGTCGGAAGGGTTCACTCCACCAGGCGGAATCCCTCACTTGACATGCGGTATGCGGAGGTCTGTCATTGCTCGCTAGCCAGCCAAGGAGGTAGAGGACGTGGGGTCGGGTTTGCTCGGTAGGAGAAGTCTCCTCAAGTACGCGTCTGTCAGCGGACTTGCCTCGCTCGCGACAGCGTGCCTTTCCCAGAACGCGCCGACGACGACGACGGCTACGCAGCCGCCCGTGACCGGGCAGCCGGCGCCGACGACGGCGGTGGCGACGCCCGGGACCGGGCAGCCGGCGCCGACGACGGCGGTGGCGCAGCAGCAGACGGTCACGTGGAAGGTCCAGTCCGGCTGGGCCGGGAACGACATCTTCCAGGAGCTCTTCATCGACTGGAAGAGCATGGTCGAGGAGATGTCCGGCGGGCGCCTCAAGATCGACGCGCTGCCGGTCAACGCGGTCACGAACATCGCCGGCGCGCTCGACGCCGTGCACGCCGGGACGCTCGACGGCGCCCACCATGTGCCCGCGTACTACTACGGCAAGGACCCGGCGGTGAGCCTCATGGGCACCGGCCCGATGATGGGCATGAGCGGCCAGATGTGGCTCGCCTGGTACTACTACGGCGGCGGGCAGAAGATGTACGAGGCCCTCGTCCAGCAGAAGCTGAAGATGAACGTCGTCTCGCTCTTCCACATGCCGATGCAGAACCAGCCGCTCGGGTGGTTCAAAGCGCCGATCACCAAGCCCGACGACTTCAAGGGCATGAAGTTCCGCACGGTCGGCCTCGCGACCGGCATCTACGGCGCCCTCGGCGCGAGCGTCGTCTCGGTCGCCGGCGCGGAGGTGGCCTCCGCCCTCGACCGCGGCACCATCGACGCCGCCGAGTTCAACAACACGACGTCGGACACCGTCTACGGCCTGCCCGACGCGCGCAAGGTCCTCATGGCGCGCTCGTACCACCAGCCGTCCGAGATCCTCGAGATCTCGCTGAACAAGACAAAGTTCGACGCGATGCCCAAGGACCTCCAGGCGATCATGAAGTACGCGGCGTGGGCCGAGTCGGCCAACGGCGAGTGGAAGTTCATGGACAAGAACTCGCAGGACTACGCGAAGCTCAAGGCCCGCGGCATCCAGATCGTGCAGACGCCGCCGTCCGTGCTCGACGCGCAGCTGAAGGCGTGGGACGGCGTGGTCGCCGACAAGTCCAAGGACAACAAGGAGTTCGTCAACATCCTCAAGTCGCAGAAGGCCTGGGCGGAGCGGGTGTTCCCATGGGCGTTCGACATCAACATCCCGACCCCGGACAAGGCCTCCTACGACGCCCGCCCGAAGATCCAGTAACGTCATAGACCGGTATGGCAAGAGCGGGGTCCCCGGGCGACCGGGGACCCCGCTCCATGTCGGCGGGAGGCCGTAGGAGGGTCATGGAGCGCGTCCTGTTCGCGATCGACCGCTTCAGCGCTTGGACGGGGAAGAGCGCAGCCTGGCTCGTCCTGCTGATGACGCTGCTCATCAGCTGGGACGTGACGATGCGCTACGCCTCGAAGCCCGTCTGCGAGCAGGACTCCGCGGTCGGATTCCTCTGTGAGCCGGTCCGGACCTTGTGGTTCACCTACTTCTACTCGTACGACATGACCTATTACCTCTACGCGGTCCTCTTCATGATCGGCGGCGCCTATGCCCTCTCGCGGGGGCAGCACCTGCGCGGCGACGTCTTCTACCGGTTGTGGCCGGTCCGGGTGCAGGCGACCATCGACGTCGTCCTCTACGTGATCGCGTTCTTCCCCGGCATCCTCGCCCTCGTGGCGGTGGGCACGCAGTGGGCGCAGGCGTCGTGGCTCATTCAGGAGAAGTCCTTCACCACGCAGGCGGCTCCGCCGATCTACCCGCTGAAGACGGTCATCCCCATCGCCGGCGCGCTCATGGCCATCCAGGGTCTCGCCGAGACCATCCGCGCGATCCAGGCGCTCAAGACCGGCGTCTGGCCGCCGCGGCTGAGCGACGTGGAGGAGACGGAGACCGCCCTGGCGGCCCAGAGCGAGCTGTGACCCCCGAGCTCCTCGGCATGACGATGCTCGCGATCATGGTCCTCGCCATCCTCATCGGCTTCCCGACGGCGTTCACGCTCATGTCGCTCGGCGTCTCCTTCGGCTTCATGGGCCTCGCGCAGCGCGGGAACCCGTTCATCGTCTTCGACCTCGTCGTCCAGCGCACGTTCTTCGTCATGCAGAACGACGTCCTCGTGGCCATCCCGCTGTTCCTCTTCATGGGCTACATCGTCGAGCGCGCCGGCGTGCTCGACGACCTCTTCAAGAGCGTCACCGTCCTCATGCGCCGCATCCCCGGGAACATCGCGGTCGCGACGCTGCTCACGGGCACGCTCTTCGCGACGGCCACGGGCATCGTCGGCGCCGCCGTGACGCTCCTCGGCCTGCTGGCGCTGCCGCAGATGCTGCGGCGCGGGTACAGCACCTCGTTCGCGACGGGCGTCATCGTCGCCGCCGGCACGCTCGGGATCCTCATCCCGCCGAGCGTGCTCCTCATCCTCTACGGCTTCATCGCCGGAGTGTCGGTGCCGCGGCTCTACGCCGCCGCGTTCATCCCGGGACTCATCCTCTCGTCGCTCTACGTCCTCTACATCGTCGGCCGCGCGGCGCGCGACCCCAAGGCGGCCCCGCCTCCCGGGAAGGACGAGGCTCAGATGCCGCTCGGCGAGGCGATCGGACTCCTCCTGCGCGGGCTCCTGCCGATCCTGTCGCTCATCGTGTTCGTGCTCGCCACGATCTTCTTCGGGTTCGCGACGCCCTCGGAGGGCGCGGCGCTCGGAGCGCTCGGTGGCCTCGTCCTCGCGGCGTTCCACCGGAAGCTCAGCCTCACGATGGTGAAGGGGGCGGTGTTCCTCACCGTCCGCACCGCTGCCATCGTCGGGTGGCTGCTCGTCGGGTCGTCGATCTTCGCCGCCGTGTTCGCCATCCTCGGGAGCGCGAAGCTCGTCGGCGACTTCTTCCTCAGCCTCGGCCTCTCCGACGAGATGTTCGTCGTCATGGTGCAGGCCATCATCTTCCTGCTCGGCTGGCCGCTCGAGTGGACGGAGATCGTCATCATCTTCATCCCGCTTTTCCTGCCCACCATCGTGCAGCTGCAGATCGACCTCGTCTGGTTCGGCGTGCTCTGCACCGTGAACATGCAGACCGCCTTCCTGTCGCCGCCCGTGGCGATGTCGGCGTACTACCTGAAGAACGTCGCCCCGAAGCACGTCACGCTGAACCAGATCTTCAACGGGATGTACCCGTTCATCGGCATCCAGGTCGTCGCGCTCGCCCTCGTCTTCTTCTTCCCCCAGGTCGTCACCTTCCTCCCCGAGCTCATCTACGGGAAGCCCTTCCGCTAGCCGACGGCCTTAGCATCGGCCTCGCGTGGAGGTCCGCCTCGTCCCGGAGCTCGCACTCGCAGTGGTCGCGGCGTTCGTCGGCGGGCTCGCGGCGCGGCAGCTCGGCCTGCCGGTCATCCTCGGCTACCTCTTCGCCGGCATCGCCATCGGCCCGTTCACGCCGGGGCCCGTCGCCGAGGGCGGCGCGATCGCGGGCCTCGCCGAGATCGGCGTCGCCTTCCTCATGTTCGCGCTCGGCACCGAGCTCGCGCGCTCGGACATCGAGGAGCTCGGGCGCACCGCGGCGATCGCCGGCACGGCGCAGATCGTCCTCGTCGTCCTCATCGGGCCGCTCCTCGCCCCGCTCGTCGGCCTGACCCTCGCCCAGGGCATCTTCCTCGGGGCGCTCCTCTCGCTCTCGAGCACCGTCGTCGCGCTGAAGCTCCTCCTGGCCCGAGGCGAGGCCGGGTCGCAGCACGGGCGCGGCGCGATCGCGATCCTCGTCGCGCAGGACCTCGCCGTCGTGCCGATGGTCATCCTCCTGCCGAGCCTCGGCGTCGCCGCCGCGGAAGGCTACATCGCGGTCGCGCGCCAGGTCGGTCTGGGGATCCTCCTCGTGGCCGCCGCGTACGGCGTCGGCACGCGCGTCGTGCCGTGGCTCCTCGGCCACGCCGCCGGCCCGCACGCGCGCGAGCTCTTCCTCGTCGGCGTCGTCGCCCTCGCGCTCGGCACGGCCGTGGCGACGAGCGCCGTCGGGCTCTCGCCGGCGTTCGGCGCGTTCGTCGCCGGGCTCGTGCTCGCCGGGTCGGAGTACCGGACGCAGGTCCTCGCCGAGGTGCTCCCCCTGCGCGACCTCTTCGTCTCGCTCTTCTTCGTCTCGATCGGGACGCTCGTCGACCCGGGGACCGTCCTCGCGCACCCCGTCGAGCTCCTCCTCCTGCTCGCCGTCGTGCTCGTCGTGAAGCCGCTCATCGCCGCGGGGGCGCTCGTCGTGGCCGGCTTGCACGTGCGCGTGGCGCTCGTCGCCGGCGCGGCGATCGGGCAGATGGGCGAGTTCTCCTTCGTGCTCGCCCGTCTCGGCGTCGATTCCGGGACCCTGCCCGAGACGGTCTTCGACCTCGTCCTCGCGGCCGCCGTCGTGAGCATCGTGCTCGCGCCCGCCGTCACCGGAGCGCCGGGCCGGGTCGTCCCGCTCCTCGAGCGCCTCCCGGGCCTTCGGCAGCGGCTCGAGACGCCGATCGACCCGGGCGAGGGCGCGGGCGGCATGCGCCGTCACGTCATCATCTGCGGCTTCGGCCGCGTCGCCCGGGAGCTCGCCGAGGCGCTCGACCGCCGGCGCTTCCAGTACGTCGTCATCTCGTACGAGCCGGGCGTGATCCGGGAGCTGCGGGCGAAGGGCGTTCGCGCGATCTACGGCGACGCGGCGAACCCCCAGGTGCTAGAGCACGCCGGCATCGACTCGGCGATCCTCCTCGCGGTGCTCGTCCCCGACCGGCTCACCGCCGAGGCGGTGGTGCGGTTCGCGCGGGCGCACGGTCCGCGGCTCGACATCGTCGCCCGCGCCGCGGACGCCACCGACGTGGCCCGGCTGCGCGCGGCCGGCGCGACCGAGGTCGTCCAGCCGGAGTTCGAGGCGGGCATCGAGGTCATCCGGCACGCGCTCGGCCGCCTAGGCGTGTCGGGCACGGAGCTGCAGAACATCGCCGCGGGCCGGCGCGCGTCGTTCTACCGGCGCGAGGAGGCCGAGCGGCCCTAGGAGGCTGCGCTCCGCCGATGAGCTGGGCGATCTCGCGCGTGCAGCGGGCGGCGATCCGCTCCAGCTCGGCGATGGCGTCCGGCGGGTACTGACCACGGCGCTCGTCCTCGATCCGCAGCTCCCCGATGCGCCGATCCCGGTCGAGCAGGACGAGCTGGATGCGCGCGGGGACCGGCGGACGCATCCGCTCGTTGCTCGGGTCGAAGCCGGGGACATCGGAGCGCAGCGTGATCACCAGGGGCGTCGCCCGCCGATCCAGCTCGATCCGGAAGACGGTCGGGCCGACGGCCGATCGGAGCTCGCCGCAGAGCGACTCGCACATCTGGACGAGGCGCACGCCGACGGGTGCGATCGTGCGCCGACCGTAGTCGCGAAGCGCGCTCGCGCCAAGTCTTCGATCGCAGATGGCGGCGGCGCACGAGCGCGCCATCCGTGGGCTGCGATCGCAGAGGTGGCTAGATGATGCGCATCTCCACCGCGCGCATGACGGCCTGGGGGGCCGCGTACAGCGGCGAGAAGCCGAGGTCGGCGCCCGTCAACAGGTCGAGGGCGGCAACGAGCGGCACGGCGGCGAACGACACGGGGCCGACCGCGGGCACGCCCCAGCGGCGGGCCCCGGCGATCACGCGGTCCGTCCTAGCGGCACTGCACCCCGGGCGCGGCCGCCTCGCCGTCGCCCACGACCGGATGCCCGCGGACCGTGAGCAGCTCGGCGGTCCAGCCGGACGTCGAGCACTCGAGCGAGGTGGTCAGCGTCAGCGTGCCCGTCGAGAAGTTGAATACGCCGGGGTCGAGCGTTCCACGCTGCTGACCGAGCGCGCGCGTGCCGACGTAGAACTGCACGACGGCGGGGTCGTTCTCCCGTGCGCCTTCGAGCGTCCAGATGAAGGTGACCTCGTGCCGCGCCCCCGTGTCGATCGGGCGCGACCGCGCGGACGCGCCCCGGACCCGTACGCGATCGCCGAGGGTCGCGGCGGTGGCCGCCGCCGCGGTCCGCCCGGGCCTCGCGGCCACCGGCGCGGCGGTCGGCTCATCGGCGTCGGCGACCGCCCGGCCAGCGCCCGAGACCACGAGCCACGCGCCGGCGAACGATAGGAGCGTCACCGCCGCTACCGCGAAGAAGATCGCGAGGGCAAGCATCCCGCCAGCCGGCGCGCTCGCCGGTGTCGCGGGAAGAGACGGCGGCTCCGCGGCATCCGCGTGCCGCGGAGCTTCCCCCCCTGGTCGTCGATGGTCATCTCGCCGGCGTGGGCGATGCCGCCGGGATGCTGATGAACGGCACAGCGCCACCGCCTGTCACCGACGGCAGCTTCCCGTCCCACTTGTCCACCGCGAGGAACTGGACGTAAAGGTCGCTCAGCGTCGCCCGCTGGACCTGCTGCGCCTCCGAGGCGGCCTTCGCCCGGACGAGCACCGCGTTCGCCTCACCCTGCGCGGCGATGACCCGGGTCTCGGCCTCGACGCGAGCGCGCTCGCGCACGTTCTGGGCCTCGAGGACGCGCTGCGCTGCGACCTGCTTCGCTTCGATCGCGTCGTTGAACGCCCGCGAGAACTCGAAGCTCACGATGTTGAGCTCCTCGACGACCACGTTGAAGTTGCCGAGGCGCTCCTTCAGGAAGTCCCGCGCGAGGTTCTTCACGCGCTCGCGCTGGGTGATCAGCTCCTCGGCGTTGAACTGGGCGGTCGCGAACTTGAACGCCTCCTGGATGGCCGGGTCGACGATGCGCTGCTTGTAGAAGGGCCCGATCTCGCGATAAACGGCCGGCGCCCTGTCCGGATCGAGGCGATAGTTGAGAGCGATCGTCGTCTTGACCTCCTGGAGGTCACGGGACGCGGCGGATGAATCGACCTGCTCCTTCTGCGTGCGGACGTCCGCGATCCAGACACCGTCGATGAATGGCGTCTTGTAGTGCAGCCCCTGCTCGAAGCGTATCCCGGTCACCGCGCCGAACCGGGTGACCACTCCGACGTGGCCCGCCTCGACGATGACGACGGCGTTCGCGAGGGCCGCGAGGACGATGCCTCCGAGCGGGATCGCGTAGAGCGAACGAGACATCCCCGGACGACCCGACGCGCGAAGCATCGCGTTCGTCCCCCACATCGCCACCAGCACCAGGACAGGCAGACCGACTGATAGGACCTCGAGCATCGCCTGGAGTCCCCCATTCCTTCCCGACGGACACGACTGCCTCGGGTCCGGCCGCCGCCGGCGGCCCTCCAGGGTTTCCCCAGCGGCGAGAACGCTACACCGAATTGACCGCTCCGAGGCGCGCATCGGCGGTCAGGCGCGGATGAGCGGGCGGTAGCGGATGCGGTGAGGCTTCGCGGCCTCCACGCCGAGCTCCTTCTTCTTCCACTCCTCGAACTGCGTGTAGTTGCCCTCGTACCAGCGCACGAGGCTGTCGCCCTCGAACGAGAGGATGTGCGTGGCGATCCGGTCGATGGACCAGCGGTCGTGGCTGATGACGAGCACGCACCCGGCGAAGTCGACGAGCGCGTCCTCGAGCGCGCGCAGCGTGTCGACGTCGAGGTCGTTCGTCGGCTCGTCGAGGAGCAGCACGTTGCCTCCCGAGCGCAGCACCTTCGCGAGATGGAGGCGGTTGCGCTCGCCGCCCGAGAGGTCGCCGACGCGCTTCTGCTGGTCCGACCCGCGGAAGCCGCACGACGCCGCGTACGCGCGCACCGAGCGCGGCCTGCCGCCGACGTCGATCGTCTCCTCGCCGCCGCCGATCTCGTGCCACACCGCGCGCTCGGGGTCGAGGTCGCGGTCCTGCGTCGAGTACGCGAGCTTCACGGTGTCGCCCACGCGCAGCGTGCCGCCGTCGGGCTTCTCCTCACCGCTGAGGATCCGGAAGAGCGTCGTCTTCCCCGCCCCGTTCGGCCCGATGATCCCGACGATGCCCGCGCGCGGGAGCGTGAACGTGAGATCGTCGAAGAGGAGCTTGTCGCCGTACGCCTTGCGCAGGCCCTTCGACTCGATGACGACGTCGCCGAGGCGCGGCCCCGGCGGGATCCAGATCTCGAGCTCGCGCTCGCGCTCCTCGGGGCGCTCCGCGAGGAGCTGCTCGTACGCGGCGAGGCGCGCCTTGCTCTTCGCCTGGCGCGCGCGCGGCGACATCCTCACCCACTCGAGCTCGCGCGCGAGGGTGCGCTGCCGCTGCGACTCCTTCTTCTCCTCCTCGGCCAGGCGCTTGCGCTTCTGGTCGAGCCACGAGGAGTAGTTGCCTTCCCACGGGATCCCGTGGCCCTGGTCGAGCTCGAGGATCCAGCCCGCGACGTTGTCGAGGAAGTAGCGGTCGTGCGTGACCGCGACGACGGTGCCCTTGTACTCGGCGAGGGACCGCTCCAGCCACTCGACGGACTCCGCGTCGAGGTGGTTCGTCGGCTCGTCGAGGAGCAGCAGATCCGGTGAGCGCAGCAGCAGACGGCAGAGGGCGACCCGGCGCCGCTCGCCGCCCGAGAGCGTCGTGACGTCCTGATCCGGCGGCGGCAACCGTAGCGCGTCCATCGCCGCGTCGAGCTTCGCGTCGAGATCCCACAGCCCCTTCGCCTCGATCTCGTCCTGCGTCCGCTGGAACTCCTCGGAGACCTTCTCCATCTCCTCCGGCGACAGATCCTCGCCGAACTTCGCCGAGAGGGCCTGATAGCGGTCGAGGACCGCCCGGGAGGACGCGACGCCTTCCTCCACGTTCCCGCGGACGTCCTTCGCGGTGTCGAGGACCGGCTCCTGCGGCAGGAAGCCGACCGTGTAGCCGGGCGACAGGCGCGCCTCGCCGACGAACTCCGTGTCCACGCCGGCCATGATCCGCAGCAGCGTGCTCTTGCCGGCGCCGTTCGGACCGAGCACTCCGATCTTGGCGCCGTGATAGAAGGAGAGGTGGATCCCGCGGAGGACTTCGCGCTGCGTCGGGCTGTGCACGACCTTGCGAAGGTCGCGCATCGTGAAGATGAACGGCGGCACCTGTGACGACGGTACCAGTTACGATCCTTCGCCCATGAACGACTTCCGTCTTCCTACCGACGTCCGTCCGCGCCGATACGCGCTCAAGTTCGATCTCGACCTCGACGCGTGGCGATCGACCGGATCCGCGCGCATCGAGCTCGCGACCGCACGCGCGACGAAGGAGATCGTCCTGCACGCATGCGACCTCGACATCGGGGCCGCACGACTTGATGGCGAGCCCGCCGTCGACATCTCCCACGACGAGGAGGCGCAGACCGCGACGCTCGAGTTCGCGTCGGACATCGAGCCGGGCGATCACCTGCTCGACGTCGAGTGGACCGGCGAGATCACCGCGAAGCTCCGCGGCCTGTACCGATCTGTACGGGGCGAGGAGCGCTACGCCGCGACGCAGTTCGAGGCGGCCGACGCGCGCCGCGCGTTCCCGTGCTTCGACGAGCCGGAGTTCAAGGCGCGCTTCGCGGTCGAGATCGTGCATCCGGCGGGGCTCATGGCCGTCGCGAACATGCCGATCGCCGCGCAGCGCGACCTCGGCGGCGGCCGCACCCTGACGGCGTTCGAGGAGACACCGGTCATCTCGTCGTACCTCGTCGCGTTCACGGTCGGACCCTACGAGGCCACGCCGGTCGCCACGACCCGGACGGGGATCCCCACGCGGGTCGTCCTCCCGCCCGGCCTCGCCGTGCGCGGCGAGCACGCGCGCGACGCGCACGTCCGAGCCGTCGAGTGGCTCGAGGAGTACACCGCGATCCCCTACCAGTACCGCAAGATCGACGCGATCGGCCTCCCCGACTTCGAGGCGGGGGCCATGGAGAACCCCGGCGCGATCACGTATCGCGTCCGCCTCCTCGCCGCCGACACGCAGACGGCGTCGCTCCCCGTGTTCAAGGCGATCTTCGCCGTCGCGGCCCACGAGCTCACGCACATGTGGTGGGGCGACCTCGTGACGATGAAGTGGTGGAACGACCTGTGGCTCAACGAGTCGTTCGCGAGCTTCGTCGGCGACAAGTGCGCCGACGGGCTGAACCCGGAGTGGCAGATGCGGCGCGACATCGTCGCGGACGCGGCCCCGGCGTTCAACCTGGACTCGCTCGTCACGACGCATCCCATCTCCATGGAGGTCCGCAACGCCGACGAGGCGTCCCAGCGGTTCGACGCCATCACCTACAACAAGGGCCAGGCCGTCCTGCGCATGATCGAGAACTTCCTCGGCGAGGGGCCCTTCCGTGACGGTGTCCGTGCGTACCTGCAGCGGCACCGGGAGGCGAACGCTACGGCGGACGACTTCTGGCGCGCCCTCGACGAGTCATCCGGGCGCGACGTGACGACGCTCGCGAACGCGTGGATCCGCGAGCCCGGCCACCCGCTCGTGCAGTGCTCCGTGCGCGAGGCGGGCGACGACCTCGTCGTCACCGTCCGGCAGCAGCGCTTCTTCGCGGATCCCGACGTGAAGGACACCGCGCAGACCTGGCCGGTGCCGCTCGTCATCGCGTACGGCGCCGACACGGAGCGCCGGGAGGAGCGGGTGCTCCTCGAGGACCGCGAGACGGCCGTGACCCTCGGGGGCGCGCGCTGGTGGTTCCCGAACGCGGGCGCGGCGGGGTTCTACCGCTGCGCATTCGACGACCGGTCGGTCGTGCTCCTCGCGTCGGCCATCCGCCGGCTGCGTCCGGAGGAGCGCCTCTCGCTCCTCGACGACCAGTGGGCGCTCGTCCGCGCCCGCAAGGCGGGCATCGGGCAGTACATCGCGCTCGCGGCCCGCCTGCGCGGCGAGACCGACCGTGCCGTGCTGCAGCTCATCGCGCAGGCGCTCAGCTGGATCTCATCGAACGCCGTCACCGACGCGGCGCGCGCGCGGTTCGAGGGCTTCGTCGCTTCGATCTTCGGCCCCGAGCTCGCCGCGCTCGGCTGGGAGCGCCGCGCGGACGACGCGCCGGACGAGCGCGAGCGCCGCGCGATCGCCATCGCGGCGCTCGGCCAGCACGCGGCGGACGCGGCGGTGCGCCGCGAGGCGCGGCGGCGCGTCGAGGAGCACCTCGCGGGGAACGCCACGCTCGACCCCGACCTCGCCGGCGCGATCGTCGGCGTCGCCGCGATCGAGGGTGACGCGGCCCTCTACGACGCGTACGTCACGCGCATGCGCGCGAGCGAGAAGACCGACGCGCAGGAGGAGGCCCGCTTCCGGTACGGACTGACGCAGTTCCGCGACGGGGCGCTCGCGGCCCGGCTCGCCGGCGAGGTCTTCACCGACCTCATCCGGACGCAGGACAAGGCGCTCATGCTCACGACGCTCCTCGGCGAGCCGCACTCGCGCGCGGCCGCTTGGGAGGCCACGCAGCGCAGCTGGGACGCCCACATCGCACCGATGGACCCGGGCAACAAGAACCGCGCGATCGGCGCGGTATCCGGCCTCATCCTCCGCGCGTACGCCTCGGACGCGATCGCCTTCCTCGCCTCGAAGCGGACGCCCGACAGCGACGAGACGGTGGACCGGGCCGTCGAGCGCCTCCGCATCCTCACCGCCGCGGCCGAGCAGATGGCCCGCGACCTGCCCGCCGCGCTCGAAGGGGTCTCCGAGCGGCAGCCGGCGTAGCGAGCGTCTGGCTCGACGGGCCCGCTCCCGCGCGGCGGGTGCCCCTCGAGGCCGACGCCTCGGCCGACGTCGCCGTCATCGGCGCGGGGATCGCCGGCTGCGCCGTCGCGTACGCGCTCGCCCGGGAGGGTGCGAAGGTCATCGTCCTCGAGCGCGACGCCATCGCGTCGGCCGCGAGCGGGCGCAACGGCGGCTTCATCCTCGCCGGCGTCGTCGAGAACTGGGTGGCCGCGTGCCGCCGCTTCGGCGCCGATGCCGCGCGGCGCGTGTGGCAGGTGACGATCACGGACCGCGCGCTCCTGCGGGCCGCCGCCGGGCGCGAGGGCATCGAGTGCGACCTCGCATGGAACGGATCGGAGCAGCTCGCCGGCGACGGCGAGGAGTGGGCGGAGATCCGCGAGAGCGCCGAGCAGCTGCGAGCCCTCGGCCACCGGGTCGCCGTCGACGAGGCCGCACGCCGGGTCACCTTCGAGGAGGACGGCGAGATGCACCCCGCGCGGTTCGTGCGCGGCCTCGCCGACGCCGCGGAGCGCCTCGGCGCCCGCTTCCACGAGGGCACGCCCGTCGCGCGCGTCGGCCCCGCGGCGGTGACGGCCGCGGGCGGGACCGTCACCGCCGCTTCCGTCGTGTCGTGCGCGAACGCGTACACGCGGCACCTCATCGCCGACACCCGGATCGCCCCGGTGCGCGGACAGATGCTCGCGACCGCGCCGATCGGCCGACGGATCTTCCCCCGCCCCGTGTACGCGCACCGCGGCTTCCGCTACTGGCGCCAGACCCGCGACGGGCGCGTGCTCGTCGGCGGCTGGCGGAACACCGCGCTCGAGGCGGAGGTCGGCGAGGACGCGACGCCGACCGACGCGGTGCAGCGCCACCTCGACGCGTTCCTCTCCGAGCACGGGGTGCGCGCGCCGGTGACGCACCGCTGGGCGGGGATCATGGGCTTCTCGCACGACGGACTGCCGTACATCGGCCGCCGCGCGGACGGGGTCTACGTCCTCGCGGGCTTCACCGGCCACGGGAACGCGTTCGCGATGGCGGGCGGCGCGATCATCGCGACACTCATCCGGCGGGGGTCGCACCCCGACGCGGACCTGTTCGATCCCGACCGGCCCTAGCCGCCGATGTAGCTCATCTCGATCTTCTTCAGCGGGATCGTGTTCTCGGAGCGCACCTCGGAGTAGCGGTCGGTCCGGCCGCTCCACACCCCGGCGATCCGCGCCGCGACCTCGTCGTCGCTCGCCCCGCCGCGCAGGAGCGCGCGCAGATCTGTGCCCTCCGTCGCGAAGAGGCACGTGTACAGCTTGCCCTCGGCCGAGAGGCGCGCGCGCGTGCAGTCCTTGCAGAACGCCTGCGTGACCGACGCGATCACGCCGATCTCGCCCCTGCCGTCGGTGTAGCGCCACCGCTCGGCCACCTCGCCCGTGTAGTTCGGGGCCACGGGCTCGATGGGGAACGCATCGTTCACGCGGCGGACGATCTCCTTCGCCGGGACGACGTCGTCCATGCGCCACCCGTTCGTGTGGCCGACGTCCATGTACTCGATGAACCGCAGGATGTAGCCGCGCTCGCGGAAGAACGCGGCCATCGGCACGATGCTGTCCTCGTTCATGCCCCTGCGCACGACCATGTTCACCTTCACGGGGCGCAGGCCGACCTCGTGCGCCCGGTCCATCGCCCGGATGACGGTGTCGACGGGGAAGTCCACGTCGTTCATGCGCCGGAACACCTCGTCATCGAGCGAGTCGAGGCTGACGGTGATGCGCTTCAGCCCCGCGTCCTTCAGCGCCTGCGCCTTCTCGGCGAGGACCGAGCCGTTCGTCGTCAGCGTGAGATCGAGGTCTTCGATCGCCGCGAGCTTCGCGACGAGCGTCTCGAGCTCGCGGCGCATGAGCGGCTCGCCGCCCGTGAGGCGCACCTTCTCCGCGCCGAGCCCCACGAAGACGCGGACGACGCGCTCGAGCTCCTCGTACGTCAGCAGGTCGGCCTTGGGGAGGAAGCGGTAGCCGCGCCCGAAGATCTCCTTCGGCATGCAGTACACGCAGCGGAAGTTGCAGAGGTCCGTGACCGAGATGCGCAGGTCGCGCAGCGGCCGGCCGAGCGTGTCCTTCAGGGCCTTCGCCTCCCCCATCCTTCGAAAGTATGAGCCCCCGGGGGCTCATTCCCGTGTCGCGGGACGAGAGCGCTAGGGATGCGCGATGGTGAATGCCGGCGAGGTCCAGGTCTGCTGGTGAGCGGGGCTCGCCGGGTCGCCGTTCGCGCCGACGACGCCGGCGACGTGCGTGCCGTGGCCCTGGCAGTCATCCGGATCCGGGTCCGGAACGGCGACCGGGTCGTACCCCGGCGAACGCGAGGCGCTCCGTGGACCGAACGCCGGCGCGTGCCGCGCTCTGGCGGAACGCGCTGTGCTCGCCCGTGATCGTGGTCAGGCTCGTGCCTTCGGCCGCCGGAGCGCTCCCGGCCTCGACGGACCACAGGTCGGTCGCCACGAGTGCTACCGCGATCGTGCGCAGGCGCAAGGTGAGCCGCATCCGGCCTGGTCTCCTCCGTCCCGACCGCGGGTGTGGCCTGCGGTGGTCCCTCTGCGGGGCCGCCAGCCAGCTTAGCCAGACGCCAGCCGGTGAGCGGCCCTGTCCGCGGCCGTGCAGTCGGACTGATGGCCGGCCGCTGTCAGCCGATGGCGCGCCGCACTGCCGCGGACACCGCCGCGACCTCGGGGAACCCGCCATCCCGCGCCATCGAGTGCACGAGCTCGTCCCCGACGCGCACGTCGAACGTGCCGTCCTCCCAGGGGATGATCTCGATGGAGGCGAGGCGCTCGCCGAACTCGCGCATGAGGGCGCCGGCGAGCTCGAGGGTCTGGGGCTCGTACCCGCACTCGGCGCAGTAGGTGATCCTGACCTTCACCGGCGGCTCACGCCCGCTGCGCCATGCCCCCCTCGCGCTGCTTCGCGCCGCCCCAGCGCGCCCGGCCCTCGACGATCGCGCGGATCTCGCGGATCACCTCGCCGTTCGCCCAGTCGGTGGTCTCGTCGCGCATCTTCTGCAGCTCGGCCTGGAGACGCGCGCGCACGTCCTCCGGCAGCTGGTCGGGCGGGGCGTCGGGCGAGCCGAACTCCGGGTGGGCGGCGAAGACCTCGCGGCGCTTGCGCGCGCGGATCTCCGTGACCGGGTCGGGCCGCTCGATGAAGACGCCGACCTCGCTCCAGCCGTCGTCGAAGAACGCGAACACCGGGATGGACTTCCACTGGCCCTGGTTGAGGTACTGGTCCATGAGGTCGGCGTTGGCGTCGCGCTCGAAGACCCGCACGTCGAGCGTCCCGCTCTCCTGCGCGATCCGGCCGAGCACCGGCAGGTTCGCGATGACGTCGCCGCACCAATCCGCCGCGAGCGCCACGACCCGCAGGGGCCTCGCCCGCTTCAGCGCCGCGAGGTCGTCGGCCGCGATGCGCACCCGTGCCTCGTTCGCCTCGAACCGCTCGCGGTCCCGCGTCATCGACGCCTTGAACTCGTCGTACGTCTGGCCCTGCCGGAAGCGCTCCGCGGTCATCGATCCCATCGCGGGAAGCCTAGTTGAGCCGCGGGCCCTGCGCCCGCACCTTCGCGACGCCCTCCATCGCCTGCTTCAGCTCCTTGAACCAATCGGCCTGGTGCTGCCTGACGAGCGCGACGCACCACGCGAGCGCGTGCGCGCGGCTGCGCGCGATCCCGGCGTCGACGAGCGCGTCGAGCACCTCCCGCTCCGGCAGGCGGAGCCGGGTCATCACCGGCAGCGCGAGATGCGTGAACAGCTGGCGGACGTCGCCGCACTGGGCCGCCCAGGAGAAGACCCGCCCGAACTTCTTCTGCGCTTCCCGCGCGATGGCGATGCGCGGGTCGCGCGTGTCGTTCCGGAACTGCTGGATCCGGCCGAGCCGCGCGGCGTCCAGGTCGCCCTCGACGCGCTCGACGTCCTTCAGCCGTACCGTGACGAGCACCTCGTGCTCGTCCATCTGGATGTCGTCGATGCTGGCACCCCACTCCCCGGGCATCCGCCCGCTCAGCCAGGCCCGCATCTCGTCCCGCTCCGTCATGGCTGTCCCTCCCGTACGGCGCGCATTACATCACCGCTGAGGATGGCGCAAGAGGCCTGCGCTCATTGGGAGTGGTGATGATTACGATCTCCGGTACGCGTGCGCTGCGGCGGGACATCGCCCTCGCGACCGCCACCTCCACCGCGATCGGCTACACGTACGCCGCGCACGGCCCGGTGCTGCCGCTCGTGACGGCCGAGTTCGGCCTGAGCGACATCCAGGCCGGCCTCATCGCCACCGCGCTCTTCCTCATGGCCGCGGCGACGATGGTGCTCTTCAGCGACCTGGCCGATCGCTACCCGACCCGCGGCGCCGTCACGTTCGGGCTGGCGCTGGTCCTCGCGGGGAACGTCGCGACGGGCCTCGCGCCCTCATATCCCGCCCTGCTGGCCGCGAAGGCCGTCGGGGGGCTGGGCGCCGGCTTCGGGTTCCTCGCCGGCCTCCGCTACATCCAGCTCCGCTACGCGGGCGCACGAGCGCACTTCGGGCAGGGCCTGTACGGCGCCGGCTACCCGCTCGGCAGCCTCATCGGCCTGTGGGTCATGCCGACCCTCGCCGTGGCCTGGGGCTGGCGCGGGGCGTTCCTCGCCACGAGCGCGGCCCTCGCCATCGTCGTCCTGGCGTGGCGGCTCGCCACGGCCCTCCCGCGGACACGCCGACCGGGGAACATGCTCGACGCGGCGAGCTGCTGGAACTGCTGGGCCCTGCTCATCCAGCACGCCGCGGGCTTCGGGCTCATCTTCGCCGCGGCGACGTGGATCACGACCTTCCTGGTACGGGAGTTCGGCCTGCCGCTCGAGGCCGGCGGGCTTCTCGGCTCGCTGCTCCTGCTCCTCGCCGTGGTGGCGCGCCCGATCGGCGGCTACCTCGTCGCGCGCGAGCACGTGTCGACGCTCGCGGTCATGCGCGCCGCGCAGCTCACCGTCCTCGCGGGCATCGCCCTCGTCGCGCTGCCGGGACGTCCTCTTGCGGCGGCGCTCGCCGGCGCGGTCCTGCTCGGCGTCGGCGGTGGGCTCCCGTACGCCCCGGTGTTCATCACCGCGGCGGCGTCGCTGCCGCGGGCGCCGGGCGCGAGCCAGGGCCTCGCCGCCCTGGGCGGCCTCCTCGGAACGCTCGTCGGCGCGCCGGCGATGGGCTTCGCCAACCAGACCTGGGGGTTCTCGCAGGCCTGGCTCATCCTCGGCGCGCTCTCGCTCACCGCGTTCGCGATCACGTTCGCCATGCGCGGCGAAGAGGACCTCGCGCCCGGCTAGCGCGCAAGGGAGGGTTCAGCGGAGCAGCGGGTCGATGATCATCCCGTTCAGCTTCGCTTCCCAGTGGACGTGCGGTCCGCGCGTGCGGCCCGACATCCCGACGAGCGCGATGGGCTGCCCCCGCGCGACCCGCTCGCCCAACCCGACGAGGAACGTGCTCAGGTGGTAGTAGCAGGTCTCGAGGCCGCCGCCGTGCTGGAGGCACACGGCGTAGCCGCCCTCCCCCGTCGCGTGCCACGCCGCGCTCGTCACCGTCCCCGCGTCGGCGGCCACGATCGGCGAGCCGAACGGCGCGGCGACGTCCACGCCGCTGTGACCGACGTGCGCGAACTGGGAGATCCCCCCGGCGACCGGCCGGATGAGCCGCGTGGTGCCGCTGTCGAGCCTCTCGAAGCGCGGCGCGACCGGGACGGCCTCGGCGCGCGCGTCGCCACGCACGACCTCGTAGCAGCGGAACGCCTCGAACCGCGTGTCGTGCCGGCCCGTCCGGACCGTGCCGCCGAACCAGCGGCTGTCCGGGCTGAAGGCGCGGATCCCGAACACGTTCGGGATGATCGCGGTCCGGCCGTCGACGGGCCACACCGAGGTGAGCTGCTCGTACGCGTCGCCCGCGACGAGCGACGCCTTCGGCGTCCGGACGAACAGCGTGCGTCCGTCGGGGCCCCACTGGTGGACGGCGTTCCGGACGATCCGCACGGTCGAGACCGCGTTCGCCGCGAAGTCGCGGAGCTCGATCGCCGCGGGATAGCGGACGAGGAGGACGGCGCCGGCCGGCGCCCACTCGGCGTACGTCGCACCGGGGAGGTCGAGGGGCAGCACGTCGGCGGTCTCGGTGGTCCCGACCCACCACTCGGCCTGCGGGTCGTCGGGGTCGTACTTCGTGAGCAGGAAGCGCGACCCGTCGCCGCTCCAGCTCCAGTCCGAGCGGGGGTAGTGCGGGACGTGCTTGTCGACGATCTTCCCGAGCGTCCCGAGCGGCCGCCCCGCCGTCCACTCGCGGATCGTGCTGCCCTGGACGAAGACGAGCCGGTCGCCCACCCACTGGAACTCGGGCATGCTCGGCGTCAGCTTCGCGATGACCTCGCCGCGCGCGCGGTCCATGACCTCGAGGAAGTCGGCCTTCCAGCCCCAGTACGCGAGGTACTTCCCGCTCGGCGACCACGTTGGCCGCCCGTACTCGATCGTGCCGAGCGAGCGGATCCGCTTCGTGCGCATGTCCACGAGGTCGATGACCTCGTCCTCCACGTAGCCGCTCGGGTTGGTGGCGGAAGGCCGGCGCTCGAGGCGGTTCACCGCGAGCATCGCGCCGTCCGGCGACCACTTCGCGTCGATGACGTTGTCGAGCGCGGGGAGCTCGGCGCGCTCGATGCAGTTCAGCCCGGGCGCCGGCACGCGGTCCTCGGTCGGGAACGCCGCGGCGGCGGGCGCGGCCGAGACCGTCGCGTGCGCGAGGACGAGGAGCGCGAAGAGGGCCGGCCTCACGCCGCGATCCTAGGGATCAGCCTTTGGCGCGACCAGCCGCTCCGGGCAGACCGCTACTGATGCGATCCGGCACGCGCTTCGCGTGGCCCCGCGCTGATCTTGCGGACGGACCGGCGCGCCGCGGCCTCGATCTCCTCGTCGCCCGCGACGACCGTGCGCTTCCGCAGGGTCTTGATGCTCCTACACATCGACCTCGTCCCTCACCATGACGCGACGGCGCACCACGCGCAGCGCCACCAAGACGACGGGCCAGCCGAGGACGACGAAGAGCAGCGCCACCCACCACAGCCACTCCACGGGATGACCTTAGCAGAGGCATACGCTTGCTCAGTGACCCTCCTCGCCCATCCCGCGGTGTCGGCCTGGTTCGGGCGCGCGTACGGGGCGCCGACGGCCGCCCAGGAGCGGCGTGGCCGGTCGTGGCGGCCGGGCGCGACCTCCTCCTCGCGGCGCCGACCGGGTCGGGCAAGACGCTCGCGGCGTTCCTCGCGACCCTCGACCGCCTCCGCCGCGAGCCGCGCGACGAGGCGGGCGTGCGCGTCCTCTACGTGTCGCCGCTGAAGGCCTGAACAACGACATCCAGCGCGACCCCGACGCGCCCCTCGCGGGGATCGCGCAGGTCGCGGCGGGTCTCGGCATCGCGGTCCCGGAGATCCGTACGGCCGTGCGCACCGGCGACGCGGCGGCGAACGAGCGCCATCGCATGACCCGCAAGCCGCCGCGCATCCTCATCACCACGCCGGAGTCGCTCTACCTCATCCTCGCGTCGTCCCGCGCGCGGGACATGCTGCGCTCCGTCGAGCACGTCATCGACGGCGAGATCCACGCGGTCGCCGGTACGAAGCGCGGCTCGCACCTCGCGCTCTCGCTCGAGCGCGTGCGCCGCCTCACGGGCGCCGACTTCCAGCGTGTCGGGCTCTCCGCGGCGGTGCGCCCGCTCGAGGACGTCGGCCGCTTCCTCGTCGGCTGCGATGAGAGCGGCCGCCGGCGGCCGGTCGACATCGTGGACGCGGGGTCGCGCAGGCCCACGGACCTGCTCGTCGCGTCGCCCGTCGTGGACTTAGAGGCGCTCGGCGGCGGGCTCGACGCGTGGACGGCGATCGAGCCGCGGCTCCTCGCGCTCGTGCGGGCGCACCGCACGACGCTGCTCTTCGTGAACGACCGCCGCTCGTCGGAGCGGCTGACGCGCGTCATCAACGACCTCGCGCAGGAGGAGGTCGCGCGCGCCCACCACGGCTCGATGTCGCGCGAGGAGCGCCTCGAGGTCGAGGCCGCGCTGAACGCGGAGAGCTGCGCTGCTTCGTCGCGACGGGCTCGCTCGAGCTCGGGATCGACATCGGCACCGTCGACCTCGTCATCTGCGTCGAGTCCCCGCGCGGCATCGCGCTCGGCCTGCAGCGTGTGGGGCGGTCGGGACACCTCGTCGGTCAGACCTCGAGGGGCCGGATCATCCCGAAGTTCCGCGGCGACCTCGTCGAGTGCGCGGCGATCGCGAAGGGCATGCTCGAGGGCGACGTCGAGCCGGTGCGGATGCCGCACGACCAGCTCGGCGTCCTCGCGATGCTCTCGGGCAAGTACCCGGCGGAGGAGTTCGGAGAGCTCCGCCCGCGCGTCGTGTGGGACCGCTCGAGCGGGGTCGTCCGCGGCCGGCCCGGCGCCTCCCGGCTCGCGCTCGTCTCCGGCGGCACGATCCCCGACCGCGGGCAGCTCGCGGTCGTTCACGCGATCACCGGCGCGATCCCGACCGTGCCGTTCTGGAAGGGCGACGCGCTCGGCCGGCAGTGGGAGACCGGCGTGCGCGTCGCGCGCCTGCTCTCCCTCGTGCGGGCGAGCCTGGACGACCCCGGCGTCGTCGAGCAGCTCCGTGATGAGCTCGGTGACCGCCGGATCGTCGTCCACGCGCCCTTCGGACGGATGGTCCTGCGGCCGTGGTCCATGGCGCTCCGGGAGGCGCTCTGCCGGGACGGCCGGTGCTCCGACATCTCGGTCACGGACGACGGCATCCACTTCCGTCTGGCCATGCAGGACACCCGCGACGCCATCGACCTCATCCGCCGCGTGGACCCCACGAACCTCGAGGAGCACCTGTATCCGCCGCTGTCGCGGTCGCAGCTCTTCGCCGCGCGCTTCCGCGAGAACGCCCAGCGCGCGCCCTCCTGCCGCGCCTGGGGCCCGGGCGGCGGACCCCGTCATGGCTGCAGCGCCTGCGCGCGGCCGACCTGCTCGAGGTCGCCCGCCGCCATGACGACTTCCCGCTCGTCTACGAGACCCTGCGCGAGGCCCTCGAGGACCGGTCGGCATGGGGCACCTTCGCGGGCTCCTCGCGGGTATCGCCGCAGGCGCGGTGGCGATCACGGTGGTCGAGACGGAGGCGCCCTCGCCCTTCGCCGCGGGGCTCGTGCTCCAGCTCCTCGGCGACTTCGTGGAAGAGGGCGACCGTCAGCAGCAGGAGTTCCGCGAGATCGCGCTCTCGCTCGACCGCCGCCTCCTCCGCGAGCTCCTCGGCACCCCGCCGCCGCGCGAGCTCCTCGAGCCCGCGGCGATCGCGGAGGCCGAGGCGCGCCTGCAGCGCACGGCGGAGGGCCGGCGCGCGCGCGACCGGGACGAGGTGGAGGACCCGCTCATCCGTCTCGGGCCGCTCACGGACGGCGAGCTCGCCGCGCGCACCGAGGGCGACGCCGCGCCGATG
>VGOU01000012.1 GCA_016875795.1 Chloroflexota bacterium
GGTCCGGAGGGCGGTGATGGCCGTCCCGTCGATGAGAGCCAGCGGCCGGCCGGTCCCGCTGTCGCCGAGGAGCACGGTCGCCCCCACGAGCGGCAGCCCCAGGGCGGGGTTCCCCGGTGAGACGGTGACGAGCTTCGCGGACCAGTGCCGCCCGCCGGCGAGGGCCGCGGGCATGCTCAGCGCCACCCCGCCGGCCCAGAGCGGCAGGCTGGCACGCACGGGGACGGTGGCCCGGCCGACCGACAGGGCGGCGAAGCCCTCCCGGACGGCGGCGATGGCGTCGGGCATGGGGCACGCGCGGGCCACGTCGGCCGCCCGGAGGAGGCGCACGGCGACAACATAAGCAAACATGAGTACAGGAGGCGGAAGCCGGTCAGCCTTTGCGTCGGAAGGCCGCCCGCGTCACAATGCCGCCGCTCAAAGGCGGGCGGGCCGTCCGGGCCGCCGTCGCACGCAAGATTAGAGGGAGGATCCATGCAGAAGGACCGTCGGCTCCTTGTCAGCGCGTTCGTGACCGTGATCGCGCTCGTCGCAAGCGCTTGCGACGTGATCCCGGGTCTCGGTGGTGGCGACACCCCGTCCGGCACGGTGAAGATCGTGTCGAGCCTGCCGATGACCGGCCCGTCGCTCACGCAGACGCAGACGATCGTGAACGCGATCAAGATGGCTCTCGAAGAGGTCAACTACAAGGTCGGCAACCTCACCATCCAGTACGAAGCCCTCGACGACGCCACCCCCGCGACCCAGAAGTGGGACGGCGCCAAGGAAGCGGAGAACGCCCGCAAGGCGATCGCCGATTCCAAGATCGTCGCCTACATCGGCACGTTCAACTCCGGCGCGGCCCAGGTCTCGATCCCGCTCCTGTGCGCGGCGAACCTGGTCATGATCTCGCCCGCGAACACCTACCCGGGCCTCACGAAGAAGGCCGGCGCGTCGCAGGGTGAGCCCGAGAAGTTCTACCCGGGCTGCAAGCGCAACTACACGCGCGTCGTCCCCGCGGACGACCTCCAGGGCGCCGTCGGCGCCTCGTGGATGAAGGAGCTCGGGGCGAAGAAGGTCTTCATCACCCACGACAACGAGCTCTACGGCAAGGGCCTCGCCGACGTGTTCCGCGAGGCGGCCAAGAAGCAAGGCATCGCCGAGGCCGGCTACGAGGCCGCGCCGAAGGCGGACAACTACCGCGCCCTCGCGAACAAGATCAAGGACTCGGGCGCGGACTTCGTCTACTACGGCGGCATCATCGACAACAATCCGCACCTGCTCGTCCGTGACCTCAAGGCCGCGGCGCCGAGCATCAAGTTCATGGGCCCGGACGGCATCGCCGAGTCCGAGTTCCTGAAGGGCGCCGGCGCCGCCGGCGACGGCGCGTTCATCACGTTCGGTGGCATCCCGCCGAGCGAGTACAAGGGCAAGTCGAAGGACTGGGGCGACGCGTACACGAAGAAGTACAACTCCAAGCCCGAGCCGTACGCGATCTACGGGTACGAGGCCGCGAAGGTCGTCCTCGACTCCCTGAAGCGCGCCGGCTCCAAGGCGACGGACCGCGCCGCGGTCCGCGACGCCGTGTTCGCGACCAAGGACTTCGACGGCGTGCTTGGGACCAAGTGGTCGTTCGACGCCAACGGCGACACCAGCATCACGACGATGGCCGGGATGATGGTGAAGAGCGGCAACTTCCAGTTCCAGAAGCTGCTCCAGACCAAGTAGCGGCTACGATCCCCGCGTGACAACGGTGGGCGGGCCCCCGGAGCGTTCCGGGGGCCCGTTCCCTTCCAGAGGAGGCGCGGTCCGCTGGAGATCCTGATCGCGGCGGTCCTCATCGGGATCAGCAACGGTGCTCTCGTGGCGCTCATCGCGCTGGGCTACACGCTCGTCTACGGGATCATCGAGCTGATCAACTTCTCGCACGGCGACCTGTTCATGCTCGGCACGTTCGCGACGCTGAGCGTGCTCACGGTGTTCGGCGCCCGCGAGGGCGGCGACACGCCGTGGCTCGGCCTCGTCGTCGCGCTCCTCGCCGGGATGGCGTTCTGCGGCCTGCTCAACGTGCTCGCCGAGCGCATCGCCTACCGGCGGCTGCGCAACGCGCCGAAGCTCGCGCCGCTCATCTCGGCCATCGGTGTCTCCTTCATCTACATCAACATCGGGCTGTTCTGGCGCGGTCCCGCGCCGGTCCTCTACCCCGACGTGCTCCCCCGCTTCGACGTCGTGAGCGACGTCCTCGGCATGCACTCCCTCGTGCGCTTCACGACGAAGGACATCTTCGTCATCGGCCTCGCGATCCCGCTCATGCTCGGCCTCGCGTGGGTCATCAAGAACACGACCATGGGGAAGGCCATGCGCGCCGTCGCGCAGGACCGGGAGATGGCGCTGCAGATGGGCATCGACGTGGACCGCGTCATCGCGTTCACGTTCCTGCTCGGAGGGATCCTCGCCGGCGCCGCGGGGCTCATGTACGGGCTCTACAACAACAACACGAACTTCGTCCTCGGCTTCACGGCCGGCCTGAAGGCGTTCACCGCGGCCGTGCTCGGCGGCATCGGCAACGTCACCGGCGCGGCGCTCGGCGGGTTCCTGCTCGGCCTCCTCGGCTCGCTCACGGTCACGTACTTCGGCGCGGGCTGGGAGAACGTCGGCGTGTTCACCGTCCTCGTCCTCGTGCTCGTCTTCCGGCCCATGGGCCTCCTCGGCGAGGAGACCGGGGAGTCGCGGTGAGCATCGAGGGCATCCAGGCCGCGAAGGAGAAGCCCGACGGGCGCGACCGCCGCATCGCCCTCGGCATCGCCATCATGGCCGTGGCGATCGCGCTGCCGTTCCTCGACTCGCTCTTCCGCCTGAACCTCGGGACGAAGCTCATCCCGATCGGGATCTTCATCATCCTCGCGCTCGGGCTGAACGTCGTCGTCGGCTTCGCCGGGCTGCTCGACCTCGGGTACGCCGCGTTCTTCGCGATAGGCGCGTACACCGTCGCGTTCCTCACGTCGCCCTCGAGCGAGCTCCTCCGCGCGCTCGGCGCCCCGCCGATGGACTTCTGGCTGGCGATGGTCATCAGCACCGGTGTCGCCGCGATCTTCGGCGTCATCCTCGGCGCGCCGACGCTGCGCCTGCGCGGCGACTACCTCGCCATCGTCACGCTCGGCTTCGGCGAGATCGTCCCGCTCGTCATCCGCAACACGCCGCAGTGGACGCGCGGCGTCCAGGGCTTGAACCCCATCGGCACGCCGAGCGTGCCGGGCGTGACGTTCGGCGTCGCGACCGAGCCCTGGTACTTCCTCGTCATCGCGATCGTCGTCGTGTCCGTCGTGCTCACGAGCCGGCTGCGCGACTCGCGCGTCGGCCGCGCCTGGGCGGCGATCCGCGAGGACCAGGTCGCGGCGGCCTCCATGGGCGTGAACCCCGTGTCGACGAAGCTGTTCGCCTTCGCGATGGGCGCGAGCTTCTCGGGGTTCGCCGGCGCGGTGTGGTCGTCGTACCTGCAGTTCATCGACCCGGGGCAGTTCGACTTCTCGGTGTCGATCTTCGTCCTCGTGATGATCATCCTCGGCGGCATGGGGAACATCTGGGGGGTCATCGCGGGCGGCCTCATCCTCGGGTCGTTCGACCGCATCCTCTCGGACACGATCTCCGACATCCTGAAGGGGATCGGGAACATCACCGGGATCGACGCGCTGCGCCAGGCGGACGTGAACCGCGCGCGCTCGCTCATCCTCGGCACGGCCCTCGTCGTGCTCATGCTCCTGCGGCCGGAGGGCCTCTTCCCGAGCGCGCGCCGCCGGATGGAGCTGCACGCCGCGGAGGAGAGCGAGGAAGAGGCCGCACGGCAGCGCAGCGAGCCGTACGAGGCGCAGCGATGACGGGGACGGGCGGGACGATCCTCCGCGCGGAGCGCGTGACGAAGCGCTTCGGCGGCCTCGTGGCCGTCGATGAGATCGACTTCGACATCCCGGAGCGCGCCATCGTGAGCCTCATCGGCCCGAACGGCGCCGGGAAGACGACGTTCTTCAACGTCATCGCCGGGCTCTACCGGCCGACGAGCGGGCGCATCCTGTTCCAGGGCAAGGCCATCTCCGGGCGGCCGCCGCACGCCATCACCGCCAGCGGGATCGCGCGCACCTTCCAGAACATCCGCCTGTTCCAGAACATGACCGCGCTCGAGAACGTCATGGTCGGGCGCCACACGAGGATGAAGGCGAGCCCGTTCGAGGCCATCCTGCGCACGCCGCGGGAGCGCCGCGAGGAGCGCGATGTCCGCGAGACCGGGACGGAGCTGCTCGCCTTCGTCGACCTCGGCGGCAAGGAGGACGAGTTCGCCAAGAACCTGCCGTACGGCGACCAGCGCCGCCTCGAGGTCGCGCGCGCGCTCGCCACCGATCCGCGCCTCCTCCTCCTCGACGAGCCCACCGCGGGCATGAATCCGCAGGAGACGGCGCGCATGACCCAGTTCATCCGCCGGCTGCGCGACGAGCTCGGAATCACCATCCTGCTCATCGAGCACGACATGAAGGTCGTCATGGGCATCTCCGAGCGCGTCACCGTGCTCGACCACGGCGAGAAGCTCGCCGAGGGCACTCCCGAGACCGTGCAGAAGGACCCGCGCGTCATCGAGGCGTACCTCGGACGCGCGAAGACCGCGTAGATGCCGCTCCTCGAGCTGAAGGGCGTCGACGCCTTCTACGGGAACATCCAGGCGCTCCGCGGCGTGAGCATCACCGTCGAGAAGGGCGAGATCGTCACGCTCCTCGGCAGCAACGGCGCCGGCAAGACGACCACGCTCCGCACCATCGCCGGCGTCATGCGGCCGCGGAAGGGCACGGTGACGTTCGACGGGAAGGACCTCGCGCCCGTGCCGGCGGACCAGATCGTGCGCCTGGGGATCGCGCACTCGCCCGAGGGGCGGCGGATCTTCCCGCGCCTTACCGTCCGCGAGAACCTCGAGCTCGGCGCGTACGCGCGCCAGGGCGCCGACCTGCGCCACGACTTCGAGCGCGTCTTCACGCTCTTCCCGCGGCTCCGGGAGCGGATCGGCCAGCGGGCTGGCACGCTCTCGGGCGGCGAGCAGCAGATGCTCGCCATCGCCCGCGCGCTCATGGCGCACCCGAGCGTGCTCCTCCTCGACGAGCCGTCCATGGGCCTCGCCCCCGTGCTCGTCGAGCTCGTCTTCCAGACGATCAAGGACATCAACGACCAGGGCACGACGGTGCTGCTCGTGGAGCAGAATGCCCTCATGGCGCTGTCCATCGCGGATCGCGGCTACGTGCTGCAGACCGGGCGGGTCGTCCTCGCGGACACGGCCGAGGCGCTCGCCCGCAACGAGATGGTGCGGAAGGCGTACCTCGGCGAGAGTTAGGAGCGGTGCAGCTCCGGATCCCTCCCGACGTGTCGGCGGTCGTCGACAGGCTCCAGGCGGCGGGCCAGGAGGCATACGTCGTCGGCGGCTGCGTGCGCGACGCGATCCGCGGGATCGAGCCGGCCGACTGGGACGTCGCCACGAACGCCACGCCCGACGCGATCCAGGGGATCTTCCGCCGCTCGATCTACACGAACCGCTTCGGCACGGTCATCGTGCGGATCGGCGAGCGTGAGATCGAGGTCACTACGTACCGGGTCGAGGCGGGGTACTCGGACCACCGCCGGCCCGACGAGGTCGCCTTCACGCGCTCGCTCGAGGAGGACCTGTCGCGGCGCGACTTCACGATGAACGCGATGGCCTGGAGCCCCGCTCACGGCGGCACCATCGTCGACCCGTTCGGGGGCCGGCGCGACATCGAG
Source organism: Chloroflexota bacterium (assembly GCA_016875795.1). GTDB lineage: Bacteria > Chloroflexota > Limnocylindria > P2-11E > P2-11E > JACPOT01. Next base: position 5,770 of record VGOU01000012.1, read on the forward strand.
GGGCGCATCGTCCGGGCGGTCGGCGACGCCGACGAGCGCTTCCGTGAGGACGCGCTCCGCATGCTCCGGGCGGTGCGGTTCGCCGCGGTGCTCGGCTTCACCATCGAGCCCGCGACGGCCGCCGCGGTCCGGCGGAACGCCGGCCTCGCCGAGGCGCTGTCCGGCGAGCGGATCCAGCAGGAGGTCGTGCGCATCCTCCGCGGCCCCGTGCCATCCGTCGGCTTCCGCATGCTCTCCAACCTCGGCCTCCTCGCCGTCATCGCGCCCGAGCTCGAGGCCTGCCGCCTCACGCCGCAGGAGAAGGTCGCGGCCGAGAACGTGTTCGAGCACTCGCTCGCGACGCTCGACGCCGCAGCGGCCGAGATGCCGCCCGCGACACCCGCCGACGAGGACCTCGTCCTCCGGCTCGCGGCCCTCTTCCACGACGTCGGCAAGCCCGACACGTACGACGACGGGCACTTCCACCAGCACGAGTTCGTCGGCGAGGCGAAGGTCCGGCAGATCCTGCGCCGCTGGAAGTTCGACAAGGCCACGGTCGAGGCGGTCGCCCACCTCGTCCGCCACCACATGTTCTGGTACCAGCCCGACTGGACGAGCTCCGCCGTGCGCCGCTTCATCCGCAAGGTCGGGCTCGACCGCATCCCGGTGCTGTTCGCCCTGCGGAAGGCCGACAACGTCGGCAGCGGCGCGCGCGCCCCGCGCATGTACGCGCTGAACGAGCTCTGGCTGCGCGTCCAGGAGGAGATCCACCGCGCGAACGCCTTCAGCAAGTCGGATCTGGCCGTCGACGGCCGCGACGTCATGAGCGAGCTCGGCATCCCGCAGGGCCGCGAGGTCGGCCGGATCCTCGACGAGCTCTTCGAGCGCGTCCTCGACGACCCCGGCCTGAACACGCGTGAGCGCCTGCTCGCGCTCGCGAAGGAGGTCGCGCGCCGGCCGCGCGGCTGACGAAATCCGATCGGCGAGGTCGGATATCCGATCTGCGCTCCGCGCGCCAGATCGCCGTTCCGCAGGGCGGATCGATGCCTCCGCAGCGCAACCGAGCGTGCGTATGATCCCAGCCAACTGCATAGGCGTATCCGCGCTGGTGTCGCGTCGCTTCCTGTCGCGAAGAGAGGATGTGCGGGATGTCCATCGCTACGTCGCGTCGTGAGTTCCTGCGGCTCACGGGCATCGGGTCGGCCGGCGTCGCGGCATCGCAGCTCGCGGGGCTCGGGTTCAACACCGCGTTCGCGGCCCAGCGCGCCGCGCGGCGCAAGCTCGAGGGCGCGAAGCAGACGGCGAGCATCTGCCCGTACTGCGCGGTCGGCTGCGGCACGATCGTCGCGAGCAAGCACGACAACAAGGGCACGCGCATCGTCAACATCGAGGGCAACCCCGACAGCCCGATCTCCACGGGGAGCCTCTGCCCGAAGGGGGCCGCGACCTTCCAGCTCGCGGTGAACGACCTGCGCGTGACGAAGGTCATGCGCCGCAAGCCGTTCGCGACGGACTGGGACCGCGAGGAGATCCCCTACGACGCCGCGATGGACCGCATCACCGAGCTCGTCGCGAAGGCGCGCGAAGAGACCTTCGTGGAGCGGGAGCCCGGCACCGGCAAGCTCATCAACCAGGCGACGGGCATCTTCGCGCTCGGCGGCGCGACGAACGACAACGAGGAGAACTACCTCATCGCGAAGGTCATGCGCATGATGGGGGTCGTCCGGATCGAGAACCAGGCCCGGATATGACACTCCGCCACGGTCCCCGGTCTGGGGGTCTCGTTCGGACGCGGCGGAGCCACCACCTTCCAGCAGGACCTGCAGCACAGCGACTGGGTCGTCTTCATGGGCTCGAACATGGCCGAGTGCCACCCCGTCGGCTTCAAGTGGCCGATGCGGGCGAAGGCCAAGGGCGCGACGCTCATCCACGTGGACCCGCGCTTCACGCGCACGAGCGCGATGTGCGACGTCTACGTCCCGATGCGCGCGGGCACGGACATCGTGTTCCTCGGCGGGTTGGTCAACTACATCCTCGAGAACAAGAAGTACTTCCTCGAGTACATGATCAACTACACGAACGCCGCGACGCTCATCAGCGCCGACTTCAAGGACACCGAGGACAACGACGGCTTCTTCTCCGGGTACAACGCCCAGACGCGGACGTACGACACCTCGACCTGGCAGTACCGGCGCGGGCCGGCGCCGGCGCGCGTCCCGGACCCGGCGCCGGGCCCGGCCGGAGCGACGTACAAGCCGGCTGACCTCGCGACGCTCATCGCGAACCGCGTCCCCGGTCAGCCGCTCGAGGACCGCACGCTCCAGGACCCGAAGACCGTCTTCCAGATCCTGAAGCGCCACTACTCGCGCTACACGCCGGAGATGGTCGAACGCGTCTGCGGCACGCCGAAGGACCTGTTCCTGCGGGTCGCCCAGACGATCACGGAGCGCTCGGGCAAGGAGCAGACGGGCGCGTTCGTGTACGCGGTCGGCTGGACGCAGCACACGACGGGCGTCCAGCTCATCCGGACCGCGGGGATGGTCCAGCTCCTGCTCGGCAACATGGGCCGCCCGGGCGGCGGGATCATGGCCCTCCGCGGCCACGCCACCATCCAGGGCTCCACCGACATCGCGAGCCTGTACCACGTCCACCCCGGCTACCTGAACACCCCGAGCGCGCGGCGGCCGCACGACACGCTGCGCGACTACCTCCTCGCGGAGACGGAGCCGACGTCCTTCTGGTCGAACCGGCCCGCGTACATGATCAGCCAGCTGAAGGCCTGGTTCGGCGGCGCGGCCACGGACCAGAACGACTTCGGGTACGACTGGCTGCCGAAGATCACCGGCGACCACAGCCACCTGCCGGTCTTCGTGGAGATGAGCGAGGGCAAGATCAAGGGGATGATCCTCACGGGCCAGAACCCCGCGACGAGCCTGAACTCGCAGTTCCAGCGCAAGGCCATGCAGAACCTCGAGTGGCTCGTCGTCCTCGACTTCTACGAGACCGAGTCCGCCGCGTTCTGGAAGAACGTCGCCGGGGCGGATCCCTCGAAGGTGAAGACCGAGGTCTGGTTCATGCCCGCGGCGCACATCGCCGAGAAGGACGGGTCGATGACCCAGACGGCCCGCACGATCCAGTGGCACGACAAGGCCGCGGACCCGCCGGGCCAGGCGCGCTCCGACCTGTATCTCTGGTACCACCTCGGCAAGCGCCTGAAGCGGCGCTACGCCAGCTCGACCGAGCGGCGCGACCTCGCGATCAAGAACATGACGCTCGACTACGACCCGGACCCCAGCGAGGTCGCCGAGTGGAAGATCAAGGACGAGCCGAGCGCCTTCAAGATCTTCCGCGAGATCAACGGCTACAACGTCCAGACCGGGGCGGTCCTGAACACGTTCGCCGACCTGCGCGCGGACGGCACGACCGCGTCAGGGTCGTGGATCTACACCGGCATGCTCCAGACGGTCAGCGGGCAGCTCGTGAACCGGACGCGCATGACGCCCGGAAAGAACGACGGCTGGGTCTCGCCGAACTGGGGCTGGGCGTGGCCGGCGAACCGCAAGCAGCTGTACAACCGCGCGTCCGCCGACCCCGACGGCAATCCCTGGTCCGACCGCAAGAAGTACACGTACTGGGACGCCGCGGCGCGGACGTGGAAGAACGACGCCGGCGACGGGATCGACTTCGCGGGGACGAAGGCGCCCGGCACGGCGGCGAGCCCCACCGGCGTGGGGATCGCGTTCCACAGCGGGCGCGACCCGTTCCTCCTCAAGACCGACGGGAAGGGCTGGCTGTTCGCCCCGGGCGGGCTCGTCGACGGGCCGCTGCCCACGCACTACGAGCCTTGGGAGTCGCCGGTGAAGAACCTGCTGTACAAGCAGGACCGCAACCCGGTGACGAAGGTCTTCGACGTGCCGGGGAACAAGTACAACGAGTTCGCGGGCACGCAGTTCCCGCACGTCATCACGACGTACCGGCTCACCGAGCACCACCTCTCGGGGACGATGACCCGCTGGCTGCCCTGGCTCGCCGAGCTCATGCCGGACCTCTTCGTGGAGCTCCCGCCGGAGCTCGCCGACGAGAAGGGCATCAAGAACGGCGACTACGTGACCGTCACCACCGAGCGCGGCGCCACCGAGGCGCGCGCGCTCGTCACGCGCCGGCTGCGGCCGTTCAGGATCGACGGGAAGAAGGTCTACCAGATCGGCATGCCGTGGCACTGGGGCTACATGGGCATCGCGACCGGCGACGTGACGAACAACATCTCGTCGTTCGTCGCGGACCCGAACGTGAGCATCCACGAGGGCAAGGCCTTCACGGCCGACGTCCGGAAGGGGAGGGCACGCTAGATGACGACGAAAGGCATGTTCGTCGACACGACCCTCTGCACGGGCTGCAAGGCCTGCCAGGTCGCGTGCAAGCAGTGGAACGAGCTCCCCATGGAGGACGAGGCCGCGGTGCGCGAGCACCGCGCCTTCACCGCGAACTCGTACGACAACACCGGCCACCTCAGCGCGACGAACTGGCGGCACGTGAAGTTCATCGAGCAGTTCAGCCCTGACCGCGCCGACGTGCGCTGGCTGATGATGAGCGACTCCTGCAAGCACTGCGAGCAGGCCGGCTGCCTCGAGGTCTGCCCCACCGGCGCGCTGTACCGCACGCAGTTCGGCTCCGTGGACATCCACCAGGACGTCTGCATCGGCTGCCGCTACTGCGTCGGCGCGTGCCCCTTCGGCGTCATCGAGTACAACGGCCGGACCGGCCGCGTGAACAAATGCATCCTCTGCCAGGACCGCATGGAGACCGGCGAGGGCACCGCCTGCGCGAAGTCGTGCCCGACCGCGTCGCTCACGTACGGGAACGTGAGCGACCTGAAGGCGATGGCGGCGGCCCGGGTGAAGCAGCTGCACGCCCAGGGGAAGACGGACGCGTACATCTACGGCTGGGACCTGGGGAACCAGGGCGTCATCACGCAGGGCCCGAACAAGGGGCAGGCGGTGAAGGACATGCAGCCGGTGGGCGGCCTGAACGTCTTCTACCTGCTCCTCGACCAACCCGGCGTGTACGGGCTCCCGACCGCGCCGCAGCTCCCGCAGCGGAACATGAACCCGTCCGCCGGCGTCGCGCTCATCAGCGCGGCGGTCCTCGGCGTGACCGGCCTCGCCGCCTTCCGGCGCCGCCGGATGGAGGCCGCGCAGAGCGGCGGAGGTGCCGCATGACGACGCCGTACGTCCTCGAACCGCACTGGGCGAACTGGATGCTCGCGGTGGAGATGTTCGTCGCGGGCCTCGCGGCCGGCATCTTCTTCTTCATCGCGCTCGCGAACACGACCGGCCGGAAGGAGGACCGCGAGGTCGGGGCGATCCTCGGGTTCTTCCCCGCGCCGCTCATGCTCATCGCGGCCATCCTGCTGACGGTCGACCTCGGCCAGCCGGGACGCTTCCTCAACCTCATCTTCACGAGCCCGGCGGCGACGGAGCGTCCGGGGCCCTTCATGCTCAACCCGAACTCGCCGATGAACTGGGGCACGTACGTGATCCTCGTCTTCGGCGCCCTCACCGTGATCCCGTTCCTCGACGCGCTCCGCCACACCGGGCGGCTGCCCTTCGCGCGCGGCCTCGTGGAGACGCTCGCGCACGACCCCGTCGGGATGTTCGTCTGCGCCGCGCTCGCCCTCGCGACCGGCTCGTACAGCGGCGTGCTGCTGAACGTCACGAACCTGCCCGTCTGGTCGGACACGTACCTCCAGGGCGCCCTGTACGTCACGTTCAGCGCGCTCGGCGGCTTCGCGGCCGCGGGGATCGTCGCCGACCGGCTCCGCGCGCACGAGACCGCTGGCGCGGTCCGGACGGGCCTCATGGGGATCTCGCTCATCGCGGCCGTCCTGCTCGCGCTCTACATCGGCAACCTCGTGGCGCTCGGCACGGCGGGACCGCTCGTCACGACCATGGTCTACCTCGTCGCGCCGTCCTTCTGGATCGGCGCTGTCGGGTTGGCGGTCCTGCTCCCGCTCGTCGTCGTCACGACGGGTGCTCGCCTCCGCCTGGCACGGGTCGACGTCTCGAGCCTGGCGGTCCTCGGGATGCTCGTGCTCATCGGCGTCTTCGCGTTCCGCTGGTCGATCATGCACTCCGCGCTCGCGGCCCTGGGGCACTAGAAGAAGACCGCGCTGCCGACCTCGCTCGAGATCGACGAGGCCCGCGCCCGCTGGCGAGAGCTCGCCGGCGAGGACGCGGGCCTCGGTCCCATCGCCGCATTCCACGACGAGCGACTGCGTGACCTCGCCGAGCGGCCGGCCCCCGACGTCACGATCGACATCACCGCCGAGGCCGCGGCCGCCGCGATCGGCAGCGGGACCCCGCTCCTCCAGGCCGGCCGCCTCGTGCTCGATCCGGAGGAGGTCCGGGGCGAGCTCCAACGGGTCGCGGGCAACCTGGCCGAGACGGCGGAGCCGCGCACCGCGGGCCACCGCACCGCGGAGGTCCTCGCGACGGCGCCGATCGACCTCGCGCCGCTCCTCGGCCCGGTCCTCGACGGCGACCGCGGCGCGATCGAGCGCGAGGCCTTCCGCCTCCAGCTCGATCCGGCCGCGCTCGGGCAGGTCCTCGACCTCGCGCTGCAGCCGTTCCTCTGGCAGGCGATGGCGCAGCTCGCGACGCTCACCGACATCGACCGCTGGGACCGCGGGTACTGCCCGGTCTGCGGCGCGTGGCCCGCCCTCGCCGAGCTCGTCGGACCCGAGAAGAAGCGGACGCTCCGCTGCGTGCGCTGCGCCGCGGGATGGACGTGGGCGGTGCTGCTCTGCCCGTACTGCGGGAGCGACGACCACCGCCGGCTCGGGGTGCTCATGGAGGAGGGGTCGCCGGAGCGCGTGGACGTCTGCGACGAGTGCCACGGCTACGTGAAGGCGGTCGCGTCATACACGCCGTCGTCCCCGGCGAAGCTCGTCGCCGAGGACGTCGCCACGGCCGACCTCGACCTCGTCGCGGCCGAGGCGGGCTACAAGCGGCCGGGCGACGTCGACGTCACGACCGCCGGGATCCCAAGGTCCCGTTCCGACCCTCGCTCGGATTGAATCCTCGCTCGAGCCCGGGTGCTCGACCTCGTCTTCGACTCGGTCTGCGCGCCCGGGGGACGGCTACGCGCTGGGCGTGGTCAGCGAGCCGCCGCGCGCCCGTCTCGGCCGCGGGGGTGACGTCGGGCTCATAGGCCGAGCGGACGTTCCCGCTCTCGCGCATCCGGGCCTGCTTGCGCCGCTCGACCTCCTCGCCGATGCGGCGGCGCGCAGCTCGTCGAGGAGCTCGATGACGTCGTTCGTGTTCATCTCGCGGAGGTCGTTCAGATCCCTGATCTTGCCGATGTCCTTGACCTTCATTCGCGACCACCCCCTTCGTGACGGGGACCTATCGAGCAGATGGGGTGCCAGCCGGCGGCCGTTACGAGGCCGACGTGAGCGCCGCCTCGATGAACGGGTCGAGGTCGCCGTCGAGCACGCCCTGGGCGTTCCCCACCTCCACGCCGGTGCGCAGGTCCTTCACCATGGTGTACGGGTGGAGCACATATGAGCGGATCTGGCTCCCCCAGTCGGCGGCGCGCATCTGGCCGCGCAGCCTGGCGCGCTCCTCCTCCTGCTCGAGGATCCGCCGCTCGAGGAGCTTGGCCCGCAGCATCTTCATGGCCGTCTCGCGGTTCTGGAGCTGCGACCGCTCGTTCTGGCAGGCCACGACCGTGCCGGTCGGGAGGTGCGTGATGCGCACCGCCGTCTCGACCTTGTTCACGTTCTGCCCGCCGGCGCCCGCGCTGCGGTACGTGTCGATCTTCATGTCGTCGGGCTTGATCTCGATCTCCGTGTCCGTCTCGGCCTGCGGCATCGGGTCGACGAGCGCGAACGACGTCTGGCGGCGCTTGTTGAAGTCGAACGGGGAGATGCGCACGAGGCGGTGCGTCCCGCGCTCGGTCCGCAGGTACCCGTACGCGTAGGGGCCCTCGACGGACAGCGACACGCTCTTCAGGCCCGCCTCCTCGCCCGGCGTCTGGTCGAGGATCTGCGTGCGGTAGCCGCGCTTCTCCGCCCAGCGCAGGTACATGCGCATGAGCATCTCCGTCCAGTCCGCCGCGTCCGTCCCGCCGACGCCGGCGGAGATGTTCAGGACGGCGTCGCGGCCGTCATAGGGGCCGGAAAGCTGCGCCTCGAGGCTCGACCTCTCGACCTCCTCCTCGAGCGCGGCGAGGTCCCGCGCGCACTCGGCGGCGATGCCGCTGTCCTCCTCCGCGAGCGGCGCGAGCTCGACGAGGTCGGCGGCGCGCTTCGCGTAGGCGTCCCAGCGCGCGACGCGCTGCTTCACGAGGTCGAGGCGCTTCAGGGTGCTCGTGGCCCGATCCCGGTCGGACCAGAGGTCGGGCTGCGAGGCCTCCGCCTCTAGGCGGTCGGCTTCCTTGCGGAGAGAGGCGAGGTCAAAGGAACACCGCCATCCGGTCGATCCGCTCGCGGAGAGCGGCGACCCGTTGCTGGTCGAGGGTCATCGTTCAGCGCTTCGGCCGCGGGCGGTCGAAGCTCGTGGCGATCTGCTGGACGACGGGCGCCAGCTTGCCTGCCGAGAACGAGATGAACGTCACGCAGGGGCAGTAGGTGTTGCGGGGGCAGCGCGGGCAGTCACCGTCGCAGTCGAGGGTGGCTCCGTACGAGCACTTGAGGCAGTTGTCCTCGCAGACGATCCATTCCTTCAAGGCGTCATCCTCTCTAGCCCTTCGCGACGAGCGTGCGGAGCCGCTGACGAGGACTCGCCGGACCTGCTCCCCACTCCCGAGTTGTGCCGCTTTTCGTACGCAGTCTACCGGCGCACCGGAGCCCTGGGAAGGCCCTCGTGACCGTTCCTCTGATAACGACCGGGTGACGGAAGGTATCGGATGGCGAGGAAGGGCTTTCGTTGGCCGCAGACCGAACACCTGGGCCAGGCCCGGCGCCGGGAGAAGCGCCACAGGAGCGGGAACGCGATGAGGGCGTAGGCCAGGCCGAGCCCCTGGGCTTCCTGGACCCGCCGAGCACCACGGGGTCCAGGCGGAGGAACGAGCTCAGGAAGCGGCCCGCTCCGTACGTGCCGAGGATGAGCAGGCAGGCGCGGCCCTCGGGCGGGCGGACGCGAAGCCAGTAGCGGCATGCGACCGCCGCGATGGCGAGGTCGAGCGGCCCGTCGTACGCGACCACGGGATGCACGGGCGTCGCCTGGCCGAGCGTATCGGCGTGCGTGTAGCGGACGCACCAGGCGAGGCCGCACGCGACCGCGTGGCGCTCGCCGTTGATGACGTCGCCGATGCGCCCGATCGCGAGACCCACGACGATGCCGATCGCCGCGACGTCGAGCATGGACCCCGTGGGGGGGGCGGAGGGCGCGCGCCATGACGAGCCCGGCGATGGTCGATCAGATGGGCGCCGCGGTGACCGCGATCCCGCCGCCGGCGAGCGTGACGATGCGCGTGAGGTCGCCGCCGTAGCTCCCCCGGTCGTCCGCGACGTGCCCGAGCCGGGCGGTGACGAGGCCGCCGAGGCAGACCAGGGTCATGTACGGCCACGGCCGTCCATCGCGGACGAGGTGGCGCGACAGGCGGACCGCGATGAGCACCGCCACGACCGCGCCGGCGGACGAGAAGATCGAGCGCCAGGCGATCCGCACGGTCCCGACGACGAGATCGGGAGCGAACGGGATGGTGATCAGGCGGCGCTGGCCCTGCGGAAGCGGCCGACGATGCGCTGGAGGATCCCCGCCTGGAGCAGCGCCAGCGCCGGGATCGCGACGAGCAGCGTGAGGATGCCCATCACCTGGTCCTGCCGCAGGCCAGCCCCGACGATCGGATCACCGACGCGGATCGAGCCGAACCACAGGCGACCGATGGCGTACCAGATGAGCCACAGCCAGAAGATCCGTCCCTCGAGCGCCGCGAGCGGGCGCCGCAGCACGAGCGCGAGCGCGACGCCGACGAGGTTCCAGGCCATCTCGTACGCGACGACGAGGTGGACCGGGCCGGGCTGCCCGAGCGTCGCCGGATGCGTGTAGCCGACGCACAGGCCGAAGCCCTCGCACGGCGTCGAGTGGTGCTCGCCGTTGATGATGTCGCCGATCCGGCCGAGGGCGAAGCCGAGCCCGAGGCCGGGCGCGGCGGCGTCGGCGGTGCCGGCGATCGGCACGTCGCCGCGGCGCAGCGCGACGATGAGCCCGCCGAGCACGCCGCCGATGGCGGCGCCCCACACGGCGATGCCCCCGGTCCAGATCATCGGGATCTGCTCGAGGTGCTGCGAGTAGAAGTCCCAGCGGTCGGCGACGTGGAGGATGCGCGCGCCGATGATCCCGCCGACGACGCCCCACGTCGCGATGGAGTACGCGGCGTCCTCGCTCACGCGTCCGCGCAGGAGGCGCACCGGGAGCCACACGCCGAAGAAGATGCCGACCGCCGTGAAGATGCCGTGCCACGCGACGGCGATCGGTCCGATGTGCAGCTCGGGATCGAACGGGATCTCGATCATCTCAACTCCCCCCGCGGCCGTGGCACTTCTTGTACTTCCTACCCGAGCCGCAGTAGCAAGGGTCGTTGCGCCCGGGCTTCTTGGACGGCGGGCTCTGCTTCGGCCCGTCGAGGCCGGCGGAGCTGGCCGTCCCGTGCTGGGCGCGGAGATGCCGCTCCCGCTCGTGCTGCCGCTGCGTGTCGTCGGCGCGCTGCACGGACACGCGGAGGATCATCTGCGCGGCCATGGCCGCGAGGCGGGCGTTCATCTCCTCCCAGTAGCGGTGCGATTCCTTCTTGTAGGCGATGAGGGGGTCCTGCTGGCCGTAGCCCCGCAGGTAGATGCCCTCGCGGAGCTCCTCCATCTGCGTGAGGTGCTCGACCCAGTGCGTGTCGATGGCGCGGAGGAGCACGAGGCGCTCGACCTCGCGCATGAGCTCCTCGCCGAGCTCCTGCTCCTTGGCGTCGTACGCCTCGTCGACGAGCTCCGCGACGGTCTCGAGGAGGCCGCGCCCCTCGGCGGTCAGCCGCTCGGCCGGGACGTCGCGGGCGAGGAGCGCGCCGAGCCCCGCCTGGAGCGGCTCGATGTCGCGGTCCTCGGGATCCACGGACGCGGCCGCGGCCGCGAGCGCCTCGGCCTCGTCGTGCAGGAACCCCACGACCGTGTCGTGGACGTCGCCCTGCTCGAGGATCTTCCGGCGCTGCCCGTAGATGACGCGGCGCTGCTCGTTCAGGACGTCGTCGAACTCGAGGGCGCGCTTGCGGATGTCGAAGTTGCGGGCCTCGACCTTGATCTGCGCCTGCGTGATCGCGCCGGTCACCATGCGCGACTCGATCGGCTGGGCGTCGTCGAAGCCGAGCCGGTCCATGAGCCCGGCGATGCGCTCGTTCGCGAAGACGCGGATGAGGTCGTCCTCGAGCGAGACGTAGAAGCGCGACGATCCGGGGTCGCCCTGGCGGCCCGCGCGCCCGCGGAGCTGGTTGTCGATGCGGCGCGCCTCGTGGCGCTCGGTGCCGATGACGTGCAGGCCGCCGAGCCCCACGACGCCTTCGCCGAGAAGGATGTCGACGCCTCGGCCGGCCATGTTCGTCGAGACGGTGATGCCGCCCCTCTGGCCGGCCTTCGCGATGATGAGCGCCTCGCGCTCGTGGTTCTTCGCGTTCAGGACCTCGTGCACGAGCCCGTGCCGGTCCATCTCGTCGGAGAGGCGCTGGCTCTTCTCCACGGAGGTCGTGCCGATGAGGATCGGCTGGCGGCGCTGGTGGCGCTCCTTCACGTCGGCGATGACCGCGTCCCACTTCCCCTGCTCCGTGCGGTAGATGAGGTCGGGGTCGTCGCGCCGGATCATCGGCCGGTGCGTCGGGATGACGGTGACCTCGAGCTTGTAGACCTTGAAGAGCTCCTCGGCCTCGGTCGCCGCGGTACCCGTCATGCCCGCGAGCTTCGCGTACATGCGGAAGTAGTTCTGGATCGTGATCGTCGCGAACGTCCGGGTCTCGCGCTGGATCTTGACGTTCTCCCTGGCCTCGACGGCCTGGTGGAGCCCGTCGCTCCAGCGCCGGCCGGGCATCTGCCGGCCGGTGAACTCGTCGATGATCACGACCTCGCCGTCCTTGACGATGTAGTCCTTGTCCCGCTTGTAGAGGGCGCGGGCCTTCACGGCGTTGTCGAGGTAGTGGATCGCGTCGGCCTCGCCCGTGAACAGGTCCTTCACGCCGAGGAGGCGCTCGGCCTTGTCGATGCCGGCCTCCGTGAGCGTCACGGCCCGCATCTTCTCCTCGATGACGTAGTCGGTCCCGTCGACCAGGCGCGCGGCGACGCGGGCGTACCTGTAATACGTGTCGGTCGCGTCCTCGGCGGGCGCGCTGATGATGAGCGGCGTCCGCGCCTCGTCGATGAGGATCGAGTCGGCCTCGTCGACGATCGCGAAGCGCAGCGGGCGCTGCACCATGTCCTCTATCCGGACGACCATGTTGTCCCGCAGGTGGTCGAAGCCGAACTCGCTGTTCTGCCCGTACGTGATGTCGGCCTGATAGGCCTCCCTGCGGCTCACCTGCCGCCAGCTGCGGTGCCGCCAGTCGACGGCCTCGAGCGTGACGGCCGTGTCGTGGACGGCGCTGTAGTCGTGCGCGATGTACGAGACCGTCATCCCGAGCGCGCTGTAGATGGGGGCCATCCAGCCCGCGCCGGTCTTCGCGAGGTAGTCGTTCGTCGTGACGAGGTGCGCGCCCTTGCCCTCGAGGGCGTTCAGGTAGAGGGCGAGCGACGCGACGAGCGTCTTGCCCTCACCGGTCTTCATCTCGGCGATGTGGCCCCGGTGGAGGGCCATGCCGCCCATGAGCTGCACGTCGAAGTGACGGAGCTTCAGCGTGCGCTTCCCCGTCTCGCGTACGGCGGCGAAGGCCTCGCACAGGAGCTGCTCGAGCGTCTCGCCCGCGGCGAGGCGCTCGCGGAACACGGCGGTGCGGCCGCGCAGCTCCTCGTCCGAGAGCGCGGCCATCTCCGCCTCGCGTTCGTTGATGCACGCGACGAGCTTCCGCAGCTTCCGGAGCTCGCCTTCATTCGAGTCGAACAGGCCGCCGAGGCGGCCGACGAAGCTCACGCGGCGGCCACTACCTCAGCGGGAGCGGCTGCTGCGTCCCCGGGGGGTTGAACAGCGCTCCGACCGATTCGCCTTCGTGGACGCGGCGGATCGCCTCGGCGAACAGCGGGGCGACCGTGAGGACCTTGATCTTCCCCGACTGCCGCGCCGACGGACGGAGCGGGACGGTGTCCGTCGTGACGAGCTGCTCGATGCCCATCGAGGTGATGCGCTCGGCGGCGTCGCGCGACAGCGTGGCGTGTGTGCACGCCACGTAGATCTCCGCGACGCCGTGCTCGCGGAGGACGTTGATGGTGTTCACGATGGTCGTGCCGGTGTCGATCTCGTCGTCGATGATGATCGCCCGGCGCCGCGCGATCTCGCCGATGACGCCGACGATCTCGCTCTTCCCGGTGTTGTCGCGGTGCGTCTTATGCATGAAGACGAGCGGCAGGTCGAGCCGCTCGGCGAGCTTGCGCGCCTGGTTCGCGTAGCCGAGGTCGGGGACGACCATGGCGGTCTCCTCCGGGCGCTCCCTCACGATCTGGCGGATCTCCTCGACGAGGAGGTTCGCCGCCGAGAGCTCGTCGCCCGGGATGCTGAAGAAGCCCTGGATCTGCATCTGGTGCATGTCGATCGTGAGGAAGCGGTCGGCGCCCGCGACGGAGATGAGGTCGGCGAGCAGCCGGGCCGTGATCGGCACCCGCGGCTGGTCCTTCTTGTCGCTCCGGCCGTACGCGTAGTACGGCATGACCGCGGTGATGCGGCCGGCCGACGCGCGCCGGAAGGCGTCGACCATGATGAGCAGCTCGAGGACGGCGTCGCTCACGGAGGGGTTCGCGACGAGCGACTGCACCACGAAGATGTCGTGCTCGCGGACGTTCTCGTTGACCTTCACGAAGATGTTGTCGTTCGGGAACTTCGTGACCTCGACCTGGCCGAGGGGGATCTCGAGGTAGGAGCAGATGTCGCGCGCGAACTGGGGGTGTGAGTTGCCGGTGTAGATCGACAGACCTCTGAACACCCTCGCCTCCTGCTGCGTACCGCCTCGCCGCAGGTCTCCCTGCAGTGAAAGTGTATCTGGGCGAGCGCTCTAGGCTGTTCCGCGCAGTGCTCACACGCTTCGGCCACCGCGCGCGCTGGGCGGCGGTCTGGCTGCTGCTGCTCGTCTGGATCGTGACGCTCATGGCGGGTGTCGGCGGCGCGCTCGCGCACCTCTTCCTCGTCTTCGCCGTCGTCGTCCTGCTGTACGAGCTGCTCGCCGTGGATCGGCCCGCCTAGGACGCCTCCTCGGGGTGGCCGGCCCACGCCGCCTCGACCATCGTCCAGAGGACGCCCGAGACGAGCGCCTGACCGCCGAGCAGCAGCGGGAAGGGCGCTTCGCGCGCCGCCGCGGTGAACTCGCGCAGCGGTGCGAGCGAGATCGCGCCCGGGTCGAAGAGGTCGGACGCGAAGCGCTCCGCTGCGGTCGGGCGCCAGCCGAGGTGCGCGAAGAGCACGCGGGTGTCGAAGAGCATCCCGTCGCCGAGCGCGCGCATGCGCTCGAAGAATGGCTTCGCCCCGATGCTCTCGTAGAGGAACCCGAGCGCGGTGCGCGCCCGGCCGCTCACGTCGCGCCCGGCGGCCTGCATGCCGCGCTCCTCCGCGAGCATGCGCACGCGGCACGCGGTCTGCTCCTCGAGGTACGCCCACACCGGCGCGCCGACGCGCCCCGCGACGAGGAGCTCGCGCTCGGCCGTCGTGATGATGCGCATGAGCGAATCGATGCGCGGCCCGAGCTCCGCGTCCCACGCTTCGAGGCGCACGATCTCCCTCGGGCAGCGCGGGTGGCGGCGCAGCACCGTGGCGTCGGCCGGCGTGTCGACGTCGAGGAGCGTCGCCGACGACCGCTCGAGCTGTCGCGACGGCAGCCCGGCCTGCTGGTGGAGGAGACGCGGCAGCGGGTTGTCCGCGGCGGGCAGCGCGATCGCGCCGAGCGCGGTCGTGGGGGTGAACGCGACGATGTCCGCGCTGTAGTAGTTGTTCGACAGCACGAGGGCGTCGGTGCCCTCGAGCTCGACGCGCATCGTGCGGAGCTGCTCGACGTCGAAGAGCGCGCCGGCGCCCGCGCCGAGCGCGCACACGCGGTCGAGCCGGCGGGCTGCGACGATGCGCTGGAGCTCGCTGCCTAAGTGGAAGGGCTGTCCCTCGTGCGGATCGACCTCGGCGCCGGCGTCCCGGAACGCCGCCGTCGCCTCGGCGTCGCGGGTGACAGCGACGAGCGGCGCGAATCCCGCCTCCCCGGCGCGCTTCAGGATGACGGAGCCGATGGCGATGCGGATGGTGTCGAGCCTGCGCTCGACCTCGCTGGTCCCGCCGCGGCCGAAGAAGACGACGAATCCGGTCATCGGATGAGCCTATGGTCAGCCCTTGGGGGGTGACGCACCCGCCTGGAGGTGGTCAGCCCTCGGACGGGTGACTCACCCGCCTGGCCCGCGCGCAGCGCTGACCTCCGCGATGCAGCTCCAGCCGAAGGAGGAGGGCGATGACCAGCGCGCTGAGCAGCGACGCGGCGATGAGGCGAGGGTCGAGGGCCGCGAGGAGCGAGAGGACGTTCAGCCACTGAGGGTCGGCCCAGCTGAAGAGCTTCGAGGGGTCGAAGTTCACGTTCACCGGCACGGTGTCCCAGCCGGCGGGGTCGTACACGAGCGCGGCGGCGTTGAACAGCAGCCACGACCACGCCGCGGTGGCCCAGAAGGCGATGCGCATCCACGTCCGCGCGAGCAGGCCCTGCGAGATGCCCCACGCGAGCGCGACGATCGCGGCGGGTGCGAGGTCGTCGAGGAAGCGTGGACCGAACACGCGGCCGCCCCACCACTCGACGTAGCTCGCGTAGAGGAGCAGCGTGCCGGCCCAGGCGAGCGACAGGCCGCGCAGCCTCAGCGCGACGAGGCCGAACTTCGTCCACGCGAGCGCGAACGCCGCGAGGGCGAAGGCGACCCACGGCTCGTACACGAGGAGCCCCCGGCTCGGCGACAGCAGCAAGCCGTAGAGGCCGGGCCACATGGTGCGCACGTCGAAGGGCTTGTCGCCGTAACCCTGCTCGAACGGCGAGCCGAAGGCGAGCGCGTTGTAGGCGATGAGCGGAAGCACGCCCAGGACCGCGCCGGCGGCGAACATCACGGGCGCGCGGGGACGCACCACGACCACGGGCGGCCACCCCGCCTGCGGCCACGGCAGCCGGGCGACCCCGAGCGCGATGAGCGCGGCCGTCTGGCGGATCGCCACAGCGAAGCCCATGACGAGGCCCGCGAGGAGCTCGCGGCGGACGGAGACGCGCTCGCGCAGCGTCAGCCACAGTGCGAGCGCGAGCGCGAGGTGGACGCCCGGGTGCTGCCAGAGCGCCTGCGACGAGACGGTGCGAACGCTCGTGCCGAGGAAGTACAGGAGGACGAGCGCGAGCGCCCAGCGCGCGCTCACGAAACGGCGCATCACGGCCCAGAGGAGCAGCGCGGCGATCGTCTCGATGAGCGCCGCGGCGAGATGCCCGGCGCGGACGATCGTCCCGCCGTCGGCCGCCGGGACGCCGGCGATGACGAATGGCGCGAGGACCGGCAGCGCGAGCAGCGAGATGCCCGGCGGGAAGATCGAGCAGACGCGGTCGTTCGGCCCCGGCGGCGGTGGGCCACCCGGGCCGCGCGGCGATGAGAGGTCGGGGCCGCTCATCCGCTGGAGCGGCGCGCGCGACGAAGGCTCGGGCCTTCCGCACGTCCGGAAGAAGTACGTCTCGCGGGGCATGCCGAGGTCCATGAGGCCGCCGACGAGCGTGTGCGGCGGCACCGGCAGCGCGTAGGTGAACTCGTCGTAGTCGACGTCGCCCTCGCGCAGCAGCGTCCACGCGAAGAGCGCGTTCGGCACGGTGTCCGGCGACCAGATGTCGTTCAGGTCCGCGAAGGTGAGCGTGAAGAGGAGCAGCCCGCGGACGACCCAGCGCGCGAGCGGGACCCGCTCCGTCACTCGTCGACGGCCACGACGTACGCGCGCACCTCGCGGGCGCCGGCGCTCCGCGCGGCGGCCGCGGCGGCGCGCAGGGTGGCGCCGGTGGTGGTGACG
>VGOU01000013.1 GCA_016875795.1 Chloroflexota bacterium
GTACGCGCTCGGTGCCGGCGCGAGCGGCCGCGCCGCGGGAAGGCCGGCGAGCTCGGGGTTCTCGGGCACGGCGCGCGCGACCTCCCCCGCGCCCCGCGCGGCCCTCGCGATGCCCTCGTCGCTCAGGTCGTTCGTGCGCACCATCCCCACGCGCTTGCCGGCCACGACGCGCAGCTGCAGCTGCGCCTCGCGGCTCGCGACGTTCTGGTGGATGACGTTGTTCGCGAAGCGCGTGAGCTCGCTCGTGCTCGCGAGGACGAGCGCCTCGGCCTGGTCGCCGTCGCACGCCCGGAGGGCGCGGTCGCACACGCGCCGCAGCTCGGCCTCGGTCCACACCCGCCCGCTCCCGCTCACCGGACGACCCCGACGCGCACGTTGCGGAAGCGCGCGGGCGCCGCCCCGTGGCCGGTGTGGCCGATCTGCCCGGGCTGGCCCTTGCCGCAGTTCGGCGTGCCCCAGATCCGCCACTCGCTCGCCGAGCACACCGCGTCGCACGAGCCCCAGAACTCCGGCGTCATGCCCGTGTACGTGGGGTTGCGCAGCATCGCGCCGAGCCTGCCGCCCCTGATCTCCCACGCGATCTGCGTCCCGAACTGGAAGTTCAGGCGCTTGTCGTCGATCGACCACGAGCGGTTCGTCTCCATGTAGATGCCGTCGCCGGTGTCGGCGATGAGGTCGTCGAGCGTGCCGGCGTCGCCGGGCATGAGCGACACGTTCGTCATGCGGATGAGCGGCAGGCGCGCCCAGCCGTCGGCGCGCATGGTCCCGTTCGACGGCTTGCCGAGCGCCGCGGCGGTCTCGCGGCTCATGAGGTAGCCGACGAAGATGCCGTCCTTCACCGCCCAGCCCTCGCTCGCGGGCACGCCCTCGTCGTCCCAGCCGAACGTGCCGAGCCCGCCCGGTGTCGTCGAGTCGATGCGCATGTTCACCACGTCGCTCCCGTACCGGAAGGAGCCGAGCCGGTCCGTCGTGAGGAAGGACGTCCCGGCGTACGCGGCCTCGGTGCCGAGCGCGCGGTCGAGCTCGATGGGATGGCCGCACGACTCGTGCACCTGGAGCATGAGCTGGGCGTCGCCGATGACGAGCGTGGTCCGGACGTCCTGCGGGCACTGCTTCGCCGTGAGGAGCGCGACCGCCTCCTCGGCGATCTTCGGAGCGTGCCCGGGGAGGTCCCACTTCGTGACGAACTCCCAGCCCGCCTGGTTCTGCGTGCGCCCGCCGGCCGCGGGGTACGAGCGGATCTGCAGCTCGCCGTCGCCGACGGCCTCGGCCGAGATGCCGCACCCCGTCTCGAAGATCGTCTGCTCGATGTCCGCGCCCTCGCTCGAGACGAAGAGCTTGTCCTCGCGCCAGATCTCGTAGTTCGCGCGCGTCGTGCGGAGCCCCTTGACCGTCCGCATCGCGCCGTCGGCGGCGAGGAGGAGGCCGATGCGGTCGGCGAACGGGACCGCGAAGGGATCGATCCCGATCCCCGTGCGGTACGTGCCCGTCGCCGCCGGGACGGGCGCGAGCACGGCGTCGCGCTCCTTCGTGATCGCCGAGGCCTTCGCGACGGCGACCGCGAGCGCCGCGACGCGGTCCATCTCGTGCGCCGTCACGACCTGCGACGCGGCGAAGCCCCACGCGCCGTCGGCGACGACGCGCACGCCGAAGCCGAACGTGTCGCCGCGGTCCACGGTGTCGATGTGCCCGTTCTTCACGACCGCGTCCTCGACCGCGCGCCGCACGAAGCGCACGTCGGCGTAGGAGGCTCCCCTCGTCCTCGCGGTGTCCAGACCGCGCCGGGCGAGGTCTCTCTCTACCACGGGGCCCTTACCCCGTGATCTCCACGCCTCACCTCATCTAGGCGCGGATCCGGTAGTTCGGGGGCTCGGTGGTGATGCGGATGCTGTGCGGGTGCGACTCGCGCAGCCCCGCGCCGCTGATGCGCACGAAGCGCGCCTTCGCGCGCAGCTCCTCGACGTTCGCCGCGCCGACGTAGCCCATGCCCGCGCGCAGCCCGCCGATGAGCTGGTGGACCAGCGGCGCGAGCGGTCCCTGCGCCGGGACGAGCCCCTCGACGCCCTCGGGAACGAGCTTGCTGAACTCGCCGACATCCTGCTGCCCGTATCGGTCCGTTGTCCCTCCCGGGGGGACCCCTGACTTCCCCTGGCCGCGCGCGGTCATCGCGCCGAGCGAGCCCATGCCGCGGTACTCCTTCATGCGGCCCTCGGGCGTCGTGACGAGCTCGCCGGGCGACTCGTCGACGCCGGCGAGGAGCCCGCCGAGCATCACCGTGTGCGCGCCCGCGCCGATCGCCTTCGCGATGTCGCCGGAGTGCTGGATGCCGCCGTCGGCGCACACGGGGATGCCGTGCTTCGCCGCGGCCTCGGCGCAGTCGAAGACCGCGGTCATCTGCGGCATGCCCGCGCCCGCGACGATCCGCGTGGTGCAGATCGCGCCGGGACCCATGCCCACCTTCACCGCGTCGGCGCCGGCGCTGATGAGCTCCTCGGCGCCCTCGGCGGTGGCCACGTTGCCGGCCATGACCTGGACGCGGTGGCGCGCCTTGATCTTCTCGACCATGCGGATGACGCTCGTCGAGTGGCCGTGCGCGGTGTCGACGACGATGAGGTCGCACCCGGCCGCGACGAGGGCCGCGCCGCGCTCGTCCGCGTCGCCGCTCACGCCGACCGCCGCGCCGGTGCGCAGGCCCTCGGCCTTCACCTTCTTCACCTCGGCGACCTGCGCCTCGACCGGAAGGTTGCGGTGGATGACGCCGAGCCCGCCGAGCTTCGCGAGCGCGATGGCCATGCGCGCCTCGGTGACCGTGTCCATGGCCGCGGAGAGGAGCGGGATCGCGAGGTGGATCTCCTTCGTGAGGCGCGTCTCGGTGGCGACCTGCGTGGGGAGGACGTCGCTCTTCGCGGGGACGAGGAGGAGGTCGTCGAAGGTGAGGCCTTCGCGCCCGAACTTCTCCTCCGCCGTCACCCCCACCGGGCGAGTCTATGGGGGCACATCGGCGCGGGCGAGGGGCTGTCGGCGCTGCGGAACGTCGAGATGACGGCGCGCGCGGCGTAGTCGTACGAGCCCGCGGCGGGCGCGTCGGTGAACGTCACCGCGGAGCTGCGCGCGAGCTCGAGGAACGAGCCCGCCCCCGTCTGGCGGCGCAGCACCGCGTCACGGACGTCGCGAGCGGGACCCGCGCGACGAGGAGCCCGGCGCGGTCCTCGAACGCGACCGGATCGGGGTCGGCGACCGCGTTCGCGTCGCCCTTCGCGCGGAGCGCGCGCGCGTCGCCGTACTCGTCGATCGCGGCGATGCGGTGCGTCACCGGCTGGCCGCGCAGGTGGTACGTGACGATGTCGCCGACGGCGAGCGTCGCCGGGATGGTGGGCCGGACGATGACGAGCGCGCCGCGCGGGACCGACGGCTCCATCGACGATCCGGTGACGACGAAGAGGCCGTGGCCGCTGAGGTCGAGCGCCGCGGCGCCCGCGAGGAGCGCGAGGACGAGGCCGGTGGTCGCGAGGTCGATGCGCCGCCTCATCGCGCGGTCCCCGCGAGCTGCGTCGCGGCGTGGGTGACGGCGAACGTCTGGCTGAGGCCCTGGAACGAGTCGTCGGCCGCGTACGTGAACCCCGCCGTGCCGGTGTTCGCGATGGTGACCGTGCGTGTGGCGGTGTCGCCGGGGACGAGGTTCGACACGCTGACGAGGGCGCCGTCGTTCGGCTTGTCGTTGGAGAGCGCGAGCGTCGCGGTGGCGAGGAGGTCGTTCGGGTTCACGGTCGTGGCCGTGAACGAGGCTTTGGTGCCGCCGGCCAGCGCCGCGAGAGCGAGGAGACCGAGCGCGACGGCGCCATGGGCGCCGCCCGTGGACGTGGTGCGCATGGGTCGCCCTCCCTGCCCGCCGCTGTCCGGCGGCGGACAGGGTTAGCGGACGCGCCTTGCTAGGTGCGCACCCCGGCGAGCACGGCGGCCTTCCGCGCGTGCTCGTAGGCCTCGGCGGCCTGCTTCTTCGCGGCGAGGGCTTCGTGCGCGAGACGCTCTCGCGCGGGCTCGACGCCCCCGTCGTCGTGCTCACCGCGGGACCGAGCGCGGAGCGCTGGGCGAAGCGCCTCGGCGCCGACGGCTCCGTCGAGAAGCCGTTCCGCATCCCCGACCTCGTCCACGCCGCGGCGCGCTACCTCATCCCGGCGGACGGGCCGCTCCCCGCGGCCTAGAGAGCAGCGTCGCGGTCCGCTCCGGGCCGATCCCCACGATGCTCACGGGCGCGCCGACGACCTCCTCGATGCGCCGCAGGTACGCGTCGGCCTGCCGCGGCAGGCCGGCGCGGCCGGTCACGCCGGTGATGTCGCTGGCCCAGCCGGCGAGCTCCTCGTAGCAGGGGGTCGCGCGCTCGAGCACCGAGGTCGGCGGCATGTCGGTCGTGCGCCGCCCGTCGATCTCGTACGCGACGCAGAACGGGATGCGCTCGTAGCGGCCGAGCATGTCGAGCTTCGTCACCGCGAGCTCGGTGAACGCGTTCAGGCGGTGCGCGTGCCGCGAGGCGACCGCGTCGAACCACCCCACGCGGCGCGGGCGGCCCGTCGTCGCGCCGTATTCGTTCGCGCGCTCGCGCAGCTCGTCGGCCTCGCGGCCGGTGAGCTCCGTCGGGAACGGGCCCTCGCCGACCGCGGTGGAGTACGCCTTCACGACGCCGATGACGCGCGTGATGTGGCGGGCCGGGATGCCCGCGCCGACGGCCGCGCCGCCCGCGAGCGGATTGCTCGACGTGACGTACGGGTAGATGCCCCAGTCGAGGTCGCGCATCGCGCCGAGCTGGCCCTCGAGGAGGATGCGCGCGTCCTGCGCGACGGCCCGCTCGACGATCGGGAGCGTGTCGACGATGCGGTCGCCGAGGCGCGCGGCGGCGGCGAGGACCGCGTCGGCGACCTCGCGCGGGTCGAGCGGCGCGTCGCCGAAGCGCTCGAGGATCGCGTTCTTCACCAGGAGCTCGTGCGCCACGCGCGTGCGGAAGCGGCGCTCGTCGCGCACCTCGTACAGCTGGATGCCGTGGCGCGCGACCTTGTCGGCGTACGCGGGGCCGACGCCGCGCCCGGTCGTGCCGAGACGCCGGCGGCCGCGCTCGCGCTCGTCGAGCCGGTCGAGGGCGATGTGGTACGGGAGGACGAGGTGGGCGCGGTCGGACACGCGCAGGTTCGCCGTGCCGATCCCGCGCGAGGCGAGCATCTCGAGCTCCTCGACGAGCGCGGGGAGGTCGACGACCGTGCCGGGCCCGACGACGCACAGCGCGCTCGGGTTGAAGATGCCCGAGGGGACGAGGTGGAGCTTGAAGGTGCCGTGCTCGTTGACGACGGTGTGCCCGGCGTTGCTGCCGCCCTGGTAGCGGATGACGACGTCCGCCTGCTGCGCGAGGTAGTCGGTGATCTTGCCCTTGCCTTCATCGCCCCACTGCGCGCCGACCACGGCGGTGACTGGCACGGAGCGAGGTTATCGGAGCGACACGCTCCCGAGCGACCGGGGGATCCCCGGGTCGACGAGCTCGACCGCGAGCTTCACGATCTCGACGGCGGTGAGCGAGCGGGCGCCCTCGTCGAGCCACCAGCGCGTGCGGTCCCACCGCGGGTCCGCGGCGGGCCGGTCGATGAACGTGAGGCCGTAGCGCGACATCTCGCGCGCGAAGTGCAGCGACGCGCGGCGCTGGTGGTGCGGGCTCGTCACGAGGATCGCGCCGCGCAGGCCCGCGCCGTGCATGAGCCGCGAGACGTTGCGCGCGTTCTCCTGCGTCGTCGCCGCCTCGGGCTCGACCACGATCGCGTCCCCGGGCACGCCGAGGCGCACGGTCTGGCGCCTCATGATCTCGGCCGACGGCGCGGAGTGCGGGTCGAGCGCGCCGATGGTGAGCGGCACGGCCACCGCGAGCCCGGTGAGGGAGCCGACGAAGCGACCCGTGCCTGATGTGGATGCGCGACACGCGCCGCCACGTCAAGTGGCGCGGCTGGTGCGCTCCAGTCCCTCGGCGAGCGAGGTCCGCGGGCTCCACAGGCCGTCGCGCGCCGCCTTCGTGATGTCGAGGCACGACCGCTGGATCTCGCCCTCGCGCGGCGGCGCGTGGATGACCCGCGGGGCGGGTCCGAGCACGCGCGACATCTCGGCGATGAGCGCGTTCACGCTCGTCGCCGCGCCGGTGCCGATGTTGTAGACGCCGCTCACGCCCGCATCGAGCGCGGCGAGCACGGCCTCCGCGACGTCGCCGACGTACAGGTAGTCGCGCTCGGCGGTGCCGTCGCCGAACACCGTGAGCGGCCGCCCCTCGCGCCACGCGCCGAGGAAGATCGAGATGACGCCGCCCTCGAGGTCGCTGCGCTGCCGCGGCCCGTACACGTTCGCGAGGCGCAGCGTCACCGCGCGCAGCCCCGGGCGCTGCACGATCCCCTCGGCCTCGGCCTTGTACGCGCCGTACGGCGAGAGCGGCCGCAGCGCCGTCTCCTCGTCCGCGCACACGGGCGTCTCGCCGTAGATCGCGCCGCCGGTCGAGATGTTCACGACGTCGCGCGCGCCGCTCGCGAGCGCCGCGTCGACGACGTTGCGCGTCCCGTCGACGATGACGCGGCGGTAGAGACCGGGCTGCTCCATCGACTGGACGACCTTCGTCTTCGCGGCGCAGTGGACGACCGCGTCGAAGCGCTCGCCGCCGAGCGCCCTGCCGTCCGCGATGTCGGCGACGCGCAGCTCCACGCCCGCCCGGACGTTCGCCCGGTCGCCGGTCGAGAGGTCGTCGACGACGACGGCCTCGTCGCCGCGCGCGTGGAGCGCGTCAACAACGTGGCTACCGACGAAGCCGGCGCCGCCCGTGACGAGCACCCGCCTAGCGGCCATGCGGGCAGGGCCTTCGGTCGGCGGGGATGGTCATGGGACAGGGGGATTGTGGACATGTGGCCGCCTGGCGTGGATGAGGGCCCCTTTCCGGGATAAGCCGACGCGGAGATAGCAAGCGTTCCATCCACATCCTTATCCACCAGTACCCCCGGGATCGCGGACAGGTCGGGGATGAGCGGCGGAAGTGGTGGACGGCGGGGGCCCGCATTCGTGCACGGGGGCCTATGAGCGGCCCCGGCCGGTCCCTAGCCTTCGGAGCGGTCCGGCACCTCTTGGAGCTTCCGGCGAGCTCGCAACGCCGTTCCGATGGAGGCCCGGCATGATAGAACATCTGTTCTGGAGCCATCGATGACGCCGCTGACGAGCTCGCCGGAGCGCGCCGCGCCGCACGACCGTGAGGCCGAGCGATACGTGCTCGGCTCGGTCCTCATCGACCGCGACGCGATCTACAAGGTCGCGGACATGCTGCGGCCCGAGGACCTCTACGTCGCGCGCCACCAGCGCATCTACGGCGCCGCGCGCGAGCTCCTCGAGCGGCGCGAGCGCATCGACCCGCTCACGATCCAGATGGAGCTCGCGCGCAAGGAGGAGCTCGACCGCGCGGGCGGCGCCGCGTACCTGCGCGAGCTCGTCGAGCTCGTGCCCGTCAGCGTGGAGATCGAGCGCTACGCGCGCCGCGTCGCCGACCGCTCGCTCCTGCGGCGCCTCCTCGCCGCGGCACGCGACATCGCCGCCGACGCGTACGAGGAGCCCACGGACATCGCGCTCGCGCTCGACCGCGCCGAGCAGCGCATCTTCGCGCTGCGCGACGAGGCGGTGAACGCGCAGCTGCGCCACATCAAGGCCGCGCTCGAGGTGAACTACCAGCAGATCAGCGACCGCCTCGACCGCCCCTACGAGCTCTCGGGGATCTCGTCGGGCTTCCGCGAGATCGACCGCTACACGGAGGGGTTCACGCGCGGCGACCTCGTCGTCCTGGCGGCGCGGCCGTCGGTCGGCAAGTCGAGCCTCTCCTTCGCCGTCGCCTACAACGCCGCGCGCCAGGGCAACGGCGTCCTCGTCTTCTCGCTCGAGATGGACGTGAAGCAGGTCGTCACGCGCTTCCTCGGGCTCACCGGGCAGGCGAACATCCTCACGCTGCGCACCGGCGCGGACGTCCTCGACACCGCGGCCGCCGACGCGCTCCAGCGGCTGCCGGTCATGATCGACGACACGCCGGGCATCTCCGTGATGGAGCTGCGCACGAAGGCGCGCCGCGCGATGTCGCGCGCCGCCGCGCCGGTGGGCATGCTCATCGTCGACTACCTCCAGCTCATGCGCACGGGCGAGCAGGAGGAGAACCGCGTCCAGGAGATCGCCACCATCACGCGCAACCTCAAGTCGCTCGCGCGCGAGCTGAACGTGGTGGTCGTCGGGCTCTCGCAGCTCTCGCGCGCCGCGGGCGACGTGGGCCACGAGCCGAAGCTCTCGACCCTGCGCGAGTCCGGGAGCATCGAGCAGGACGCCGACGTCGTCGTCATGCTGTGGCGCGACAAGGAGGAGAGCGTCCCGGGCGCGCCGAAGCTCATCAAGGGGTCCGTCGCGAAGAACCGCAACGGCCCCACCGGGATCTTCGAGCTCTACTTCGAGGCCGAGCAGGCGCGCTTCTTCAGCCGCGCGCGCGAGGACGACCTGCCGGTATGACGGTCGACGTCCCGCGCACCGCGGTGCAGCCGCCCCCGGAGAAGCCCGAGGCCGAGGCGTCGCTCCTCGGCTCGATCCTGTTCGACGGCTCGCTGTACGGCCAGCTCGTCGCGGGCCGCATCGCGCCCGCCGACCTCTCGCGCGACGTGCACCGCCTCGTGCTCGGCGCGATGGACCGGCTCGCCGCGCGCGGCGAGGTCATCGACCACCGCACCGTCACCGCCGAGCTCGACGCGAGTGGCGAGCTGAGCGGCGTCGGCGGCGCCCAGTTCATCGTCGGGCTCATGGGCGGCGTCCCGTCGGTGACGCACGCCGAGACGTACGCGACCATCGTCGAGCGCACGGCGGTCCTGCGCCGGCTCATCCGCGCGGCGAACGACATCACCCACCTCGCGCTGACGCGCGACGACGCCGCTACCGCGGTGAACGAGGCGCAGTCGACGCTCTTCGCGGTGAGCGAGTCGATGCTCCACCGCGACATCATCCCCATCGGCGCCGCGCTCACGCGCTACGCGGAGCAGCTGTCGCAGCGCATCGACGGGCAGCGCGTCGGCCTGCACACGGGCTTCGCCACGTTCGACCAGAAGACCGGCGGCCTCCAGGCCTCGGACCTCATCCTCCTCGCGGGGCGCCCCGGCACCGGCAAGACGAGCTTCGCGCTGAACTTCGTCGAGAACGCCGCGGTCCGGCTCGGCAAGACGTGCGCGGTGTTCTCGCTCGAGATGAGCGAGCTGCAGATGGTCCAGCGGCTCATCTCCATGCGCGCCGAGATCGACGGCAACCGCATGCGCCGCGGGAAGCTCTCGATGCCCGAGTTCCAGGCGATCTCGCAGGCCTCCGACGAGCTGCAGCACGCGCCGATCTTCATCGAGGAGTCGAGCCGGCTGAACGTGACGGACATCTTCGCGAAGTCGCGGCGGCTCCAGGCCGAGCGCGGGCTCGACCTCATCGTCATCGACTACCTGCAGCTCATCGAGGGCTCCGAGGGCGCCGAGAACCGCGTCCGCGAGGTCGCGCAGATCTCCGGCGCGCTGAAGATGATCGCGCGCGAGCTGCAGGTGCCCGTCGTCGCGCTCTCGCAGCTCTCGCGGCAGATCGAGACGCGCGGGACGGAGCCGATGCTCAGCGACCTCCGGGACTCGGGATCGCTCGAGGCCGACGCCGACCTCGTCATGTTCCTGTGGCAGAAGGACGCGAACGACCGGCGCGACCGCATCGTGCGGCTGAAGCTCGCGAAGCACCGGAACGGCCCGACGGCGGAGATCGAGCTGCACTTCGAGCCCGAGCTGACGCGCTTCCGCGACCTCGGGGAGGCGCGCGAGGCGGTCTAGGGCTTGGCGTTCCCCGAGATGACGACCTTGCCGTCCAGGACCTGGACCTTCGTCACCTCGAACGGCAGGCCGAGCGCGCTCGGGTCGATGGCCTGCCCGAGCTGCGCCTGGATCTGCTGCTTCAGCGCGTCCGGGAAGGGCACGCCGCCGGTCTGGATGTCCTTGATGACGAGCTTGGCCTGGCCGCCCTCGACGACCGGCGTCGCGACGATGCCGACGTTCAGATGCAGACCCTGGACGCTCACCTTGGACGTGGTGACGACGTTGCCGCCGCTGAGATGCACCTGGATGTCGGTCGCGACGAGGCCCGCGGTGCCCGAGAGCGTCACGTCGGCGAGCTTGCTCGTGAGCTCCTGCTCGGTGAAGGTGACCTCGACCGGGGTCGCGCGCCCGCTGCGGCGCGCGTCTTCGACGGCCTTCTCCATCGCGCTGAGCTTCTCGTCGAACGACCGCGCCGCGGCGGGCGTGACCGCGATCGAGGGCAGCGGCTCGGCGGCGGGAGCGGCGCGCTGCTGCGTCTGCGAGAGCACCTGCACCGCGCCGTACCCGAGCGCGGCGATGACGACGACGAGGATGAGCACGCGCATGTGACGCGAGCCTACCGGAGGGTCGCGGCCTCCCCGGTCACTTCTCGGGCTCGATCGAAGCGCTCACCTTCGCGCGGACGTCGGCGTGCAGCCGCACCTCGACCTCGTGCACGCCGACGGAGCGCAGCGGCTCGGCGAGGTGAACGCGCTCGTGGGCCACCTCGATGCCGCGACGCTTCAGCGCATCGGCGACGTCGCGCGCGGTCACCGACCCGAAGGCCTTCCCCTGCGGGCCCACCTTCAGGCGGAAGGCGAGCGTGGTCGCCGCGAGGCGGGCCGCGAGCTCCTTCGCCTCCTGGCGCTCGCGCTCCTTCTTCGCCTTCGCCGTCTGCCGCTCGTGGGCGACCTGCTTCAGCGCGCCGCTGCTCGCCTCGCTCGCGAGCCCGCGCGGAAGGAGGAAGTTCTTGGCGTAGCCTTCGGCCACGTCCTTGACGTCGCCCGGCCGTCCGAGCCCGGGGACGTCCTTCTTCAGGACGACGCGCACCTAGTGCGTCAGGCCGAGGGCGTGGTGGGTGGCTGCGGCGCGGCGGCGGTCTCGAGCTCCTCGCTGCGGCGGAGCTCCATCTCCCACGCGAGCACCGATACGGCGATCGCCGTCACCGCGGCGACGGTCAGCGCGCCGATGATCGCGAGGATCGCCTCGATGAAGCCGAAGAACCCGCCCCCCTGGTCACGATCGCTCACTGCTCGCCCCCTTGTCAGCCGTTCCCCAGATAGTGGACCGCTACGTGAGCGTCTGCACGCTCCAGGCCTCGCCGAGCCCGCGCACGCGCGCGATCGCCTCTCCCGAGGCGCGGTCGCGGTCGCGGCCCCAGAGCGTCACCTCGTACCGCGCCTGGTCGCCGGTGACGCTGCGCAGCACGACCGCCGGCGCGGGCTCCTGGGCGATCGCGTCGCTCCCGGCGAGCGCCTCGCGGAGGCGCTCCGCCACCTCGGGGCCGGCCCGCGCGGCGGGCACGGTGACCGCGATCCGCGCGCTCCGCGCCGGGTAGCGCGTGAGGTTCACCACGCTGTTCGTCATGAGCGACGCGTTCGGCACGATGACCTCGCGCCCGTCGCCGGTGCGGAGCTGCGTCGTCCGGAACGAGATCTCCTGGACGACGCCGGTGTGGACGTCGATCTGGATGGTGTCGCCGATGCGGAACGGGCGCTCGACGAGGATCCACACCCCGGCGAAGAAGTTCTTCAGGATGTCCTGCAGGGAGAGGCCGACGACGAGGCCGAGGACGCTGAACGACGTGAGGATCCAGCCGAACGCGCCCTGCGTGTAGATGGCGAGCACGACGAGCGCGCCGACGAGGAAGACGACGAGCTGCCCGAGGTTGCCGACCAGGACGATGGCGTTCGGGTGGGCCCGCTTGCGGTCGAGCGCGCGCGTGGCGCCGGCGCGGACGGCGCGGGCGACGACGAGGGTGGCGATCACGGCGAGCAGCGCCCAGAGCGTGCGGAACAGGTAGTCGATCGCGGCCTCGCGCAGGGCCTCCGGGTCGAGGGGCACGCCCGGCAGTTTGGCGCCTCTTGACGAGCGAACATCCGTTCGGTATGGTGAGGAGCGTGACGAGACAGGACCAGCGCCGCGCCGAGCGCATCCTCGAATTCATCAGCGAGACCGTCGCCGAGCGGGGCTACCCGCCGAGCGTGCGGGAGATCGCCCAGGCCGTCGGCCTCGCCTCCACCTCCGCCGTCCACCACCACCTCACCAAGCTCGAGCGCGAGGGACGCCTCCAGAAGGCGGCGACGCGGTCGCGCGCGCTCACCGTCCCGGGCTCGCTCGGCGGGCGCGTCGTGCGCGCGCCGATCGTCGGCGAGATCGCCGCGGGCTCGCCCATCTACGCCTACGAGGAGCAGAGGGAGACGCTCGGCGTCCCGGCCGAGCTCTCCGCAAAGAGCGGCAGGGAGACGTTCGTCCTCCGCGTCCGCGGCAAGTCGATGATCGAGGACCACATCGACGACGGCGACTACGTCGTCGTGCAGGAACAGAGCACGGCGCGCGACGGGGACATCGTCGTCGCGCTCCTCGAGGACAGCACCGCGACGCTGAAGCGCTTCTACCGCGAGCGTGACCGCATCCGGCTGCAGCCCGCGAACGGGCAGATGCAGCCCATCTACGCGCGCGACGTGAAGATCCAGGGCAAGGTCATTGGTGTGATCCGCCGACTCTCCTAGCCCTTAGTTCTCGGAGGTGGTCCACGCTCACGTACCGCGCACATGGAACTGAGCTGCGACCCACCCGAGCACTGGACGCGCGACTCAAGAAGCACTGCGGAGCCGCCCAGGCGCTGCGCGATCTTGACCGGGCGTTTCGCGCGTTCTTCGCAGCCCGAGAGAGGCGCAGGAGGTGGCCCGTTCTTGTGTCCCTTCTGCGGCTTCGCCATTGACCGAGATGTGCATGCCGCGCGCGGCTTGCTAGCCGTCGCCGCGAGTGCCGCGGAGACGAAAAACGCCTGCGAGCGGAGAGCGCTGGCCGGGTCGCGCGACTCGGCGCAACTGCCCGCGGTGCAGCAGGGACCGAGCTTGCCTCGGAGAACGGCAAGGTCATCGGGGTCTCAGCCGGATCCGTTCGATGACCACCGATGAGCACACCGCCATGGAGCGATGCTCCCATCGCGTCGCTCCGCGAGCCGAGCGGCGCGCTCCTCGCGCACGGGGCGCGGGCGCACGGGGCGCGGGCGTGACCGCCGACCCCGCCTGGGCCGGCCGCGCGATCCTCCACTGCGACCTCGACGCCTTCTACGCCTCGGTCGAGCAGCGCGACCACCCCGAGTACCGCGGCAAGCCGGTGATCGTGGGCGGGCTCGCGCACGAGCGCGGCGTCGTGAGCGCCGCGTCGTACGAGGCGCGCGCCTTCGGCGTGCGCTCGGCCATGCCGCTGCGCATGGCCGGCGGGCTGTGCCCGCAGGGGATCTTCGTGCCCGGCGACCCCGAGCGCTACGCGGAGGCGTCGGACGCGGTCATGGCGCTGTTCCTCGAGCGCACGCCGCTCGTCCAGCCGATCTCGCTCGACGAGGCCTTCCTCGACGTCACCGCCACGGCGCACCTCTTCGGCGGGCCCGTCGCCGTCGCGCGGGAGCTGAAGCGGCTGTGCCGCGAGCGCCTCGGCCTCGTGCTCTCGGTCGGCGTCGCCTCGAACAAGCTCTGCGCCAAGGTCGGGAGCGACCTGCGCAAGCCCGACGGGCTCGTCGTCGTCCCGCCGGGGACGGAGGCGGCGTTCCTCGCCCCGCTCCCGCTCGGGCGCCTCTGGGGCGTCGGCCCGAAGACGCGCGCCGTCCTCGAGGGCTGGGGCCTCCGCACCATCGGCGACCTCGCCGCCTTCGACCGCGCGTCCCTCACCGCGCGGTTCGGCGAGCACGGGACGGCCATCGCCGAGCGTGCGCGGGGGATCGACGAGGGGACCGTCGAGCCGTGGGGGGCGGCCCAGTCGATGGGCCACGAGCACACCTTCGACCGCGACACGCTCGATAGCGCCGAGATCGAGCGCATGCTCCTGCGGCTCTCCGAGGGCGTGGGGAAGCGCCTGCGCGCGGCCTCCGTCCGGGCGCGCACGATCGCGCTGAAGCTGCGCGTCGCGCCATTCGACACCCGCACGCGGCAGCGGACACTGGTCCAGGCCACGAACGACGACCTCACCATCTACCGCACCGCCCGCTCGCTCCTGCGCGAGGCGCTCCGCGACGACCGCGACCGCGGGAGCGTCAGTCCGGTGCGGCTCGTCGGCGTGCAGGCATCCGGCCTCGTCGAGGGCGAGCAGCTCGGGCTCTTCGACGCGGCGCGCGCGTCGCGGCTGAACGCGGCGCTCGACGCGGTGCGAAGGCGCTTCGGCGACGATGCCCTCGACCGCGCCAGCGCACGGGCGACCGAGCGCCGGCGCTTCAGCGACGGCCGGCGCCGGTAGGACGTGGACAGGGTGTGGAGATCCCGCACCGCGCGTGTGGACGTTCCTGTGGATGAGTTCGTGGAGAAGGAGCCTTGTCCCCCCGCGAGGGCATAATGATGATGCCCAGGTCATCGCGAGCGGTAAGGGGAGGGCACGTGGCTGGGGAGCCCGTCGCCGACATGGCGATCGATTTCATTCGCTTCTGCTACGAGCGCGACCGGCGCGAATGGCCCCGCCTGTACGACGCGATGTGCTACGTGGCGAGCAAACGGCTCTACCGGGGCCTGGGGTACGACGAGCTGAAGGACGCGGGGGTCGACCTCACGTTCAACGGCATGACGCGCCTGGCGCGGATCTCACGCGAGGTGACGCGGCAGCTCGGTCAGGCACAGGGCCGGGAGCTCGCGCCCTCGTACTAGGCGGGGCCGCATCGATCTTGGCCGCACCGGCAGGGCGGCGAGCGGAAGGAAGCACGCTCGCCGCTCTATAATTTCAACAAGAAGCGCGGAATCTGGCACAATCAGTGCCTCGGTCCCGTGGTGCAGCGGCCTAGCATACGTCCCTGTCAAGGACGAGATCGCCGGTTCGAATCCGGTCGGGACCGCAGTCATCGAAGGTGACCCGCCTCCTCGCCCCGCTCGTCCTCCTCGTCATCGCGTGCGGTCCGCCCGGACCGCCGAGGCCGCCGTTCCTCGCCATCGAGACCGCGGACGCCACGCGCTTCGTCCGCGTGGAGATCGCCGAGACCGAGGCCGACCGGCAGCGCGGGCTCATGGGCCGCACCGAGCTGCAGGAGGACGCGGGCGTGCTCTTCATCTGGCCGTCGGACACGGAGAGCGGGTTCTGGATGAAGGACACGCCGCTGCGCCTCACCGTCGCGTTCATCTCCTCGGACGGCGCCATCGTGAAGACCCTCGACATGGATCCGTGCAGCGCGGATCCGTGCCCCGTGTACGACCCGCAGCTCACGTACCGCATGGCGCTCGAGGTGCGCCAGGGCGCGCTCGAGCGCCTCGGCGCGCGCGTCGGCGACAAGGTCCGGATCGTACGCTGAGCGCGTGACCTCGCCCGCGTCCGCCGAGACCGCTTGGCTGACCCTCGAAGAGGTCGCGCGCGAGCTGCGCGCGCGGCGCCTCTCCGCGGAGGAGGTCGTTCGCGCCTCCCTCCACCGCATCGACCGTCTCGAGCCGCGGCTGCGCGCGTTCATCACGCTGACAGCGGAGCGGGCGATCGCCGAGGCGCGCGCGGTCTCCCCGTCCGCCACGTTCGCAGGCGCGCCGATCGCGCTGAAGGACCTCTTCGACACGGCCGGCGTGCGCACGACCGCGGGCTCGCGCATCTTCGCCGACCGCGTGCCGACCGCGGACGCGCACGTCGTCGCGCGGCTGCGCGCGGCAGGCGCGATCAGCGTCGGCAAGGCGAGCACGCACGAGTGGGCGTTCGGCGTCACGAGCCAGAACCCGCACTTCGGCGGGACGCGGAACCCGTGGGACCTCTCCCGCATCCCGGGCGGTTCGAGCGGCGGCAGCGCCGCCGCGCTCGCGGCCGGCCTCGTCCACGGCGCGCTCGGGAGCGACACGGGCGGGTCGATCCGCATCCCGGCGTCGCTGTGCGGCGTGGTGGGGCTGAAGCCGACGTTCGGCCGGGTGAGCACGCGCGGCGTCATCCCGCTCAGCTGGAACCTCGATCACGTCGGGCCGATGGCCCGCACGGTGCGCGACGTCGCGCTCCTCTACATGGCCATCGCCGGCCACGACCCGCACGACCCCGGATCGGCTGACGTCCCGGTCGACGACGCGCTCGCGGGCATCGAGGGTGGAGCGCGCGGGCTCCGCATCGGCGCGCCGCGCGGCCACTTCCTCGAGCGCAGCGATCCGGAGGTGGCGCGCGCGGTCCGCGAGGCGTTCGCGGTGCTCGAGCGCGAGGGCGCATCCGTCGAGGAGTGCGCGTTCCCGCCGTCGGAGGCGCTCCTCGACACGCAGCGAACGATCCTGTGCACGGACGCGGCGGCCTTCCACCGCGAGCGCATGGCCGAGCGCGCGGGCGAGATCGGCGCGGACGTGCTCGCGCGCCTGCGCACCGGCGCGGGCTTCAGCGGGACCGACTACGCCGCCGCGCGCCGCCGGCGCGACGAGATCCGCCACGAGGTCGCGGCGCTGTTCGCGCGGTACGACGTCCTCGCGATGCCGGCGACGGCGATCGCCGCCCCGCCCGCCGAGGGCGCGGACGCGGTCGCGGAGGCCGCGCGCCTCACCGTGACGACGTCACCGTTCAACCTGACCGGCCTGCCCGCCATCTCGCTGCCGTGCGGCTTCACCGCCTCCGGTCTGCCCATCGGGCTGCAGCTCGCCGCGGCGCCGTGGCGCGAGGCCACGGTCCTGCGCGCGGCGCGGGCCTACGAGCGGGTGACGGAGTGGAGCGCGTGCCGGCCGCCGCTCGCGGTCAGCGCGTAGGCCGCGAGCGCGAGGGCGACCGCCTGCGCGGGTGACTCGCCGCTATCGGTGGCGCCGAAGGTGAACAGGTAGAGGAGGAAGCCCAGGAGCGCGACGAGGAGAAGGCAGCCGCAGCCGGTGATGTGCTAGTGGCCGCCGCAGGCGCAGCCGCCGCCGCCGCCACCGCAGCCGCCGCCGTGGCCTCCGCCGCCGTGGCCTCCGCCGCCGCACTCGCACTCGCCGCCGGCGAAGCGCTCGTTCGTCACGATGAACCCCGCTCCCTCGGACGACTCGACGTAGTCGATCCGCGCGCCGTCGACGAACTGGAAGCTCGTCGGGTCCACCGCCACGCGGATGCCGCCCTGCTCGAACACGGCGTCCTCGTCCGAGGTCCCCTCGTCGAGCGCGAGCCCGTAGACGTAGCCGGAGCAGCTCTTGCCGCGCACGAAGACGCGCAGGATCTGGCGGCCCGGCTCGAGGCCGCGGACCTCGAGGAGCTTCGTCTGCGCGGTCGGCGTCAGCTCGATCACACGGCGAGCCTACAGCACGGCAGAATGCCGGTCATGACGCGCGACGAGGCCTGGCTGCTCCTCTGCGAGCACACCAAGGGCGAGAGCCTGCGCCGGCACGCCCTCGCCGTCGAGGCGACGATGCGCCACTTCGCCCGGCGCAGCGGCGAGGACGAGGAGAAGTGGGCGGTCACCGGACTGCTCCACGACTTCGACTACGAGGGCGACCCGCGGGGGCACCCGCAGAACGGGCGGCCCATCCTCGAGCAGGCCGGCGTGCCGGGCGAGATCGTCCACGCCATCCAGACCCACGGCGACCACCTCGGCATCCCGCGCGTCACGCTCATGGAGAAGACGCTGTACGCGGTCGACGAGCTCACGGGCTTCGTCGCCGCGGTCGCGCTGGTGCGGCCGTCGAAGCGCGTCGCCGACGTCGACGCGCAGGCGGTGCGCAAGAAGATGAAGGACAAGGCCTTCGCGCGCGCGGTGAACAGGGACGCGCTGCTGCAGGGCGCGAGCGACCTGGGGATCGGGTTCGACGCGCTCGTCGCCGAGGTCGTCAGCGCGATGAGCGCGAACGCGGACGAGCTGGGGCTGGCGGGAAGCTAGCTCGCGCGTTTCAGAGCGGCGAGGGGCGAGCGGTCACGCATATCCTCGGTGCGTTCCCGATGCCCACCGACGCAGCGCCCATGCGCGCGCGACGCGACCGCGCGGCGAAGGCCGCCGGCGGCGGCGGCATCGGCGCGCTCCTGGTGTCCGCGGGCTCGGACCTCACCTACCTCACGGGCCACCGCATGCACGGCAGCGAGCGGCTCACCTGTCTCGTCCTGGGCGCCGACGGCACGGCCACGCTCGTCGTGCCCGAGCTCGAGGCCCCGCGCGCGCGCACGAACGCGCCGGGCGTCGAGGTCCGCACCTGGGGCGAGACCGACGATCCGGTCGCCCTCGTCGCAGGGCTCGTCCCGCGCGGCGGATCCGTCGCCGTCGACGACCGGATGTGGGCGGCATTCGTGCTGAAGCTGCAGGAGGCGCTCCCGGACCGCGCCTTCGTGACGTCGTCCGCGGTCGTCGCCGCGCTACGCATGTACAAGGACGCGGGCGAGGTCGCCGCGCTGCGCGCGGTGTCCGCGGGCGCCGACCGCGCCTACGCCAGGCTGCGCGAGACCGCCTTCGAGGGCCGCCCCGAGCGCGAGGTCTCCGCCGCCATCGGCGAGCTGCTGCGCGCGGAGGGGCACGAGGAGGTGGGCTTCGCCATCGTCGCCTCGGGGCCGAACGGCGCGTCGCCCCACCACCTCAGCGCGGACCGCGTCATCGCCGGGGGTGACGCCGTCGTGTGCGACTTCGGCGGGACGCAGGGCTGGTACTGCTCCGACATCACGCGCACCGTTCACGTCGGAGCGCGGCCCGACGCCGAGATCCGCCGGGTCCACGACGCCGTGCTGCGCGCGCAGGACGCCGGCTATCGCGCCGCGCGCGAGGGCGTCGAGGCGCAGGCCGTCGACGCCGCGGCGCGCGCCGTCATCAGCGACGCCGGCTACGGCGACTTCTTCATCCACCGCGTCGGCCACGGCATCGGCCTCGACGGCCACGAGCACCCGTACCTCGTGCGCGGGAACGCGCAGCGCCTCGAGCCCGGCATGTGCTTCTCGATCGAGCCCGGCATCTACATCCCCGGCCGCTTCGGCGTGCGCATCGAGGACATCGCGTACATCGACGAGCACGGCCACGCGCAGCCGCTGAACGGCGCCGACCGCTCCCTCGCGATCGTGTCGTGACCGCGGCGCGTCTCGTCGCGTCGGTGGTCGCCGCGACGATGGCGCTCGCGTTCTGGTGGGCGCTCACCGAGCCGCTGCCTTTCGCGCCCGCGGTCCTCTACGCGGTCCCCGCGCTCATCCTGTTCATCGCCGGCATCACCGCCGGCCGCGTCGGCGCGCTCGCCGCGCCCATCGCCCTCGTGTTCTCGCTCCTGCTCGGCTCGATCATCGCCACGCCGCTCCACCAGGCGCTCAACCCGTCCAGCCGTCCCGTGTCGACCCTCGGCCGGATCCCCATCGACCCGGCCGCGCTGCTCGTCCCGCTTCTCGTGTCCACCGCCATCGGCGGCGCCGGCGGAGTCCTCGGCGAACGCATGCTCCCCACCAGGCGGGAGTGGCCGGGCCGCTAGCGCGCGGACGCGGTCAGTCCGGGGGCGGGTGGCGCACCCGCCTGGGGAGCCGGGGACATCGCCCGCCCGAGCGCTGACCGCCGCCGAACGCCGGTCAGCGGATGACGACCGGCTCCGCGGCGCGCAGCGCGAACGCGTGGATCGGGTCCGGCAGCACGCCGAGCAGGATCGTGACGAGCGCCACGACCACGAGGCTCACGCTCAGCAGGCGCGCCGGGACCACGCGCGGGCCCTTCGCGTCGGGGTCGTACATGAACATGTGCACGACCACGCGCAGGTAGTAGAAGGCGGCGAGCACCGCGTTCAGCGCGATCGCGACCGCGAGCCAGCCGAGGCCCGCGTCGAGCACCGGCTGGATCATGAGGAACTTCCCGAGGAAGCCGATCGTCGGCGGGATCCCCGTCAGGTTGACGAGGAACACGGTGAAGGCGAGCGCTCCCGCGGGGTGGCGGCTCCACAGCCCGTTCAGCTCCTCGAGCGTCGCGCCGCGCGTGCCCTCGAGGTCGAGGAGCATCAGGCACGCGAACGCGCCGAGGTTCATGACGCCGTACGCGAATAGGTAGAAGAGGACCGCCGCGCCGGCGGACGTCCCCGCGTCGAGCGCCGCGACGCCCGCGAGGATGTAGCCGGTGTGGGCGATGCTCGAGTACGCGAGCATCCGCTTCACGTTCGTCTGCGCGAGCGCGACGACGTTGCCCGCGGTCATCGTCACCGCGGCGAGCACGGCGAAGACGACGCCCCAGTCGGCCTGGGCCGGGCCGAGCGCCGTCGCCATGACGCGGAGGATCGCGGCGAACGCGGCGGCCTTCGGCGCGACGGACATGAAGGCGGTCGAGGGCGTCGGCGCGCCGTCATAGGCGTCGGGCGTCCACTGGTGGAAGGGGACGACCGCCGCCTTGAAGCCGAGGCCCGCCGTGACGAGCGCGAGGGCGATGACGACCTCGGGGCTGCCGAGGCCGGCGCGGCCGACGGCGGTCGCGATCTGGGCGAGGTCCGTCGTGCCGGCGATCCCGAACAGCCAGGCGAACCCGTACACGAGGATCGCCGAGCTGAACGCGCCGAGGAGGAAGTACTTCAGCGCCGCCTCGTTCGCGTAGCGGTCGCGGCGCTGCAGGCCCGCGAGCACGTAGACGGGGATGCTCATGAGCTCGATGCCCACGAACAGCGTGATGAGGTCGGTCGAGAGCGCGATCGTCATCGCCCCGACGGTCGAGAAGAGGACCGTCGCGTAGAACTCCGCCTCCGGGACGCGCTCGCGCCGCAGGTACGACGGGGCGACGACCACGGTGAACGCGGCGAGCACGACGAACACGAGGCGGAAGAACGCGCTGAACTGGTCCACGAGGACGAAGCCGCGGAAGGCCAGGCCCGTGAACGGGTACGCGAGCGGCGCGGCGAGCGCCGCGATGAGGCCGAGGAGCGTGAGCCACGGGACCCACGGCCGCGCGCGCTCGTCGCCCAGGGTCGCGGCGAAGGCGAGCACGAAGATGGCCGTGGCCGCGACGATCGCCTCGGGCAGGACGGCGACGACGTCGCTCATCTCACTTCACCGCCAGCGCCGACTGCGTGGCGAAGGCGAGCATGCGCTCGACGGACGGCTCGATGATGCGGATCGCCGCCTGCGGGAAGACGCCGAGGAGGATGGTGAGCGCCACGAGCGGCGCGGCGCTCACGACCTCCACCGGCGAGAGGTCGGGGAGCGCCCTGTAGGCCTCGCGCACCGGTCCGTACATGACGCGGCTGAACATCCAGAGCAGGTACACCGCGGCGAGGATCACGCCGACCGCCGCGAGCGGACCCCAGACGAGGCCCGAGACCGGCAGGCCCTCGTAGCGGAAGGTGCCGAGCAG
The DNA here is from genome assembly GCA_016875795.1 of Chloroflexota bacterium. Taxonomy (GTDB): domain Bacteria; phylum Chloroflexota; class Limnocylindria; order P2-11E; family P2-11E; genus JACPOT01. The sequence continues at coordinate 21,292 of VGOU01000013.1, forward strand.
GACGAGGAACTCGCCGACGAACCCGTTCAGCCCCGGGAGGCCGAGCGAGGCGAGGACGAAGACCGCGAAGCACGTGGTGAAGAGCGGCCACTGGTTCGCGAGGCCGCCGAGGTCCGCGATCTGGCGGCGGTGCGTGCGCTCGTACTGGATGCCGACGAAGAGGAAGAGGCCGCCCGTGACGATGCCGTGGTTGATCATCTGGAGCACCGCGCCGACGCCGCCCTGCGTGTTCAGCACGAAGAGCCCGAGCGTCACGAAGCCCATGTGGGCGACGGACGAGTAGGCGACGAGCTTCTTGAGGTCCTTCTGGACCGTGGACACGGCGGCGCCGTAGACGATCGCGACGACCGAGAGCAGGAGGATGATCGGCAGCCAGGCCTGCGCGCCGATCGGGAAGAGCGGCAGCGCGAACCGGATGAGGCCGTAGCCGCCGGCCTTCAGGAGGATCCCCGCGAGGATGATCGAGCCGGCCGTGGGCGCCTCGACGTGCGCGTCGGGGAGCCAGGTGTGGAACGGGACCATCGGCAGCTTGATGGCGAACGCGAGCGCGAACGCGAAGAACACCCAGAACTGGAAGTCGGCGGGGAAGCGGTCGCGCCGCGCGATGAGGTCCAGGAACGAGAGCGTCCGCGAGCCCGTCTCGCCGCTCGCGAGGTACACCGCGACGATGGCCACGAGCATGAGCAGCGATCCCAGCAGCGTGAAGAGCACGAACTTCAGCGTGGCGTAGATGCGCCGCTGGCCGCCCCAGATCCCGATGATCAGGTACATCGGCACGAGCATCAGCTCGAAGAACACGTAGAAGAGGAAGAGGTCGAGCGCGACGAACACGCCGACCATGCCCACCTCGAGCAGGAGGAACGCGGCCATGAACTCGCCGACGCGCGTCTTGATGGCCCCGCCGCTCGAGTAGAGCACCGAGATGAACGTGAGCAGCGTCGTGAGCACGACGAGCAGCACGGAGATCCCGTCGACGCCCACCTCGTAGCGGATCCCCAGCGACGGGAGCCACATGACCGAGTCGACCATCTGGAAGCCGGCCTCGCCGACGCGGAACTGGGCGAGCATGACGAGCGAGACGACGAGCTCGACGAAGGTCGTCACGAGCGCCACCTGCTTGGCCGCGCGCGCGTCGCGCATGAAGAAGAGGAGCGGCACGAGGCCGACGAGCGGGATGACGACGAGCAGCGTCAGGACGTGGTCGAGGACGGGGCGCTCGAGGAGCGTCACCGGCGGAGCACCCCCGTCGCATACCCGCCGTACACGACGATGAGGAGGACGAGGCCCGCGGCGACGGAGAGCGCGTAGTTCCCGACGACCCCCGTCTGGACGCGCCGCGCCTGGCCGCCGACGAGGCGGGCGAGGGCGCCGAGGCGGTCGACGATGCCGTCGATGATGTGGACGTCGAAGGCCCACGCCGCGCCGAACACGTCGCGCATGAAGCCCAGGATCCTGCGGTCGTAGAGCTCATCGACGAACCACTTGTTCCAGAGGAGCGTGTAGACCGGGCCCGCGGCGCGCGCGACGGCCGCGGGGTCCGGGCGGCGGCGCGCGTACATGGCGAGCGCGATGGCGGTCCCGGC
>VGOU01000014.1 GCA_016875795.1 Chloroflexota bacterium
CGCCCCGCTGACGCACGGCGGCGTCATCGGCCAGGCGCGGCGCGGCGGGCGCGGCCGTCAGGCTCGGCTCGCGAGCGCGCTCGGCGGTATGGACGTTCGCGCGCTCGACGGCGAGCTGGGCCGGCTCGCGGGAGCGCTCCTCGGGCAGGCTCGAGGCTCCGACGTCATCGACGCCGCGGGCGTGCTCCTGGCTGAGGACGGCGACGAGATCTTCACCGCGGACGCCGGGGACCTGCGCGATCTCGTCGCCGCGTCCGGCCGCATCGTCGACGTGACCGTGGCGTAGCCTCGAGCTACCGGACGAGCCGGTCGAACTCGTCCTCGTCGATCACCTTGACGCCGAGCGCGTTCGCCTTCTCGAGCTTCGTCCCTGCCCCGGGACCCGCGACCACCAGATCCGTCTTCCTGCTCACCGACCCCGACGTCTTCCCGCCGAGCGAGCGCACGAGCTCCTCGGCCGCTTCGCGCGACCGGCGCTCCAGCGTTCCCGTGAACACGACGGTCTTCCCGGCGAAGGGTCCCGCCTCCGCCGCGCGGCGCTCGGGCATGACGGGCCGCACGCGCACCGCGAGCTTGTCGAGGAACGCCTGCTCCGCCGGGTCGGCGAACCACTCGCTGATGCGCGACGCGACGACCGGGCCGATGCCCGGGATGGCCTGCAGCTCATCGGGAGCCGCGGAGCGCAGCCGATCGAAGACCTGGGCGAGCGTGGCCTTCGGCCCGAGCTCGCCGGCGAGCCACTCCGCGAGGACCTCGCTCGTCGTCCAGCCCGTGTTCGGCACGCCGAGGGCGACGAGGATCCGCGCGAGCGGCTGCTCGCGCGCGGCCTGGATGCGCTCGTGGATGTTCGCCGCGCTCCTCTCGGCGTACCGGTCGAGCGCCGTGAGCTGGTCCATCGTGAGGTCGAAGAGGTCGGCGGGGTCGCTCACGAGACCCTTCTCCTGCACCTGCGTGAGGAACGCCGATCCCGCGCCCTCGATGTCCATCGCGCCGACGAAGTGGCCGAGGCGCTGCCCCTGCTTCGCCGGGCACGCCGGGTTCGCGCAGCGGTAGGCGACCTCGCCCTCCTTGTGCTCGACCTCGCCGCCGCACTCGGGGCAGCGCGCGGGCATGTCCCACCCGCGGGCGCGCTTCTTGCGGCCGCCCGCGACGACGGCGACGACCTCGGGGATGACGTCCCCGGCGCGCTGGACGAGGACGCGGTCCCCCGCCCGCACATCGAGCCGGCGGACCTCATCGAGGTTGTGCAGCGTCGCGCGCCTCACCGTCGTGCCGCCGACCCGCACGGGCGCGAGCCAGGCCACCGGCGTGAGGACACCGGTGCGGCCGACGTACGCCTTGATGTCCTCGACCGTCGTCGTCGCCTGCTCCGCCGGGAACTTGTAGGCGATCGCCCAGCGCGGCGTGCGCGCGACGTAGCCGAGGCGCTCCTGGTCGGCGACGCGGTCGACCTTCACGACGACCCCGTCCACGCCGTAGCCGAGGTCGTCCCGTTCGGCCAGCCGCTCCGCGGCGTACGCGATGACCGCGGTGGCCCCGGTGGCGCGCCGCCACTTGGGGTTCACGCGGAAGCCGAGGTCGCGCAGCCGCTCGAGGAGGTCGTGCTGCGTCGGGACCTCGAGGCCGGCAGCGCTGTACACGTAGATGGAGAGGTCGCGCTCGGCCGTCTTGCGCGGATCGACCTGCCGCACCGCGCCGGCCGCGGCGTTGCGCGGGTTCGCGAAGACCGGCTCGCCCCGCTCGGCGCGCTCGCGGTTCGTCGCCTCGAACGCCTTCACCGGGAGGTACACCTCGCCGCGGACGTCGATGCGGCCGGGCACCTTCTCCCGCAGCGCGAGCGGGACCGCCTTGATGGTCCGCACGTTCGGCGTGATGTCCTCGCCCGCCGTCCCGTCACCGCGGGTGGCCGCCTCCGTGAAGCGGCCGTCGACGTACGTGAGGTTCACGGCGAGGCCGTCGATCTTCAGCTCGCAGACGTAGTCGATCTCACCCGTGCGTCCGAGGAGCTTCTTCACGCGCTGGTCGAACGCGCGGATCTCCTCCTCGTTGAACGCGTTGCCGAGCGACAGCATCGGCGCGACGTGCCGCACCGGCCTGAATCGCTCCGACGGCGGCGCGCCGACGCGCTGCGTCGGCGAGTCGGGCGTGACGAGCTCGGGATGCTTCGCCTCGAGCTCGATGAGCTCGCGCATGAGCGCGTCGTACTGCTCGTCGCCGATCGTCGGCGCATCGAGGACGTGGTACTGGTAGTTCGCCTTCTCGATGGCCGTGCGCAGCTCGGCGGCGCGGCGCCGAAGGTTCGCAGTCACGCCGTCGATGCTAGGCAGACCTCTACCGCGTGAGCGGGACGATCCGCGACTGCATGACGACCGGGCCCTCGCGCTTGCCCACCGTCGAGCGCTCCACGGTGACGGCGCACCGCGAATGGCCGGCGAGCTCCTGGCCGGCCTCCACCAGCTGGGGATCGCGGCCGTCGGGCCGGAAGCTCGTGCCGCGCACCCGCTTCCCGTCGGGAGCGATGGGCCAGAGCGCGTAGACCTCGCCGGGCGCGAGCTCGCGCAGGTCGTGGAACACCACGAACGCGGGCTGGCCCGACGCCGGCTGCATGAGGTTGCCGCCCATGCCGCGCCAATCGTCGACGCCGGCCATGTACCAGGTCCGCCCGCCGCCGGCGAACTTCGCGGCGATCGCCTGGTACCGCGCCATCTCCGTCTCGAGGCTCCGGAGCCGCATCGCCTCCGCGCCGAGGCCCGCGGCGATGACGAGCGCGGCGGCCGCGGCCAGGACGCGGCGGTCGAGCCAAAGGCGCGGCGGGCGGGCGACCCGCGCGGCACGCTCCTCCTCTCACCGAGCCGAGCGGCACGCCCATGAGCTGGGCGAGCTCCGACTGCGTGTAGCCGCCGAAGTACGCGAGCTCGATCGTGCGGCGCTGCGCCTCCGGGAGCTTCTCGAGCGCGGCGCGCGCGGTCCCGCGCTCGACGTTCCGGGCGGCCTCGTCGGCCGTGTCGAGGTCGGAGGGCGTGCGGTCGGCGGCCTCGAGGGGCGCGGGGCGGAGCGCGGTCCGGCGGCGGAGGAGGTCGACCGCGCGGTGGTGGGCGATCGACAGGAGCCCGCTGCGAGCGTTCCCGCGCTCCCGCCGGAACGTGCCGGCGCCGCGCCAGGCCGCGAGGAAGGCGTCCTGGACGACGTCCTCGGCAGCCTCGGGGTCGCGAGGATCCGGTACGCCGGGGCGTAGGCGACGCGCCCGTGGCGGTCGTACAGGTCGCTGAGGGAGGTGAGGTCCCGCGCCGCCGGCGCCTCGATGAGGGCGGCGTCCGGCCGTTCGGTCATCTACCGGAGGGTACGGAGCAGTCGTTCCGATGGATGAAAGGAAAAGAAGCGACCCGAGCGACCTGCTTCCGGATCCCAACCGCAGCTTCGAAGACTGCGACTGGGTCGTGGAGCCGGTCCTCGATACCCTCTCGGACCGCCTTTGATGCTATCTCCGGTTGCGCTCCCGGGACCTGTCCCTTGATGAGATCTCGGGACTTGCCGATCCCTTCAGCAGACCCCTCGGGTCGACGTGGACCATACGGCCGCGTCGAAGCTCCGCCAATGGCCTTGTCCACGATCCGACGCTCCGCGACGCCGATCTCATCCACCGATCCTGCGGCTCATCCACATGGATCGCACATCGCTGTGGGATCCGCTGCCCGTCCCCCGCGCGCGCGGACCGAGGCGCCGGGCGTCGAGATGGGAAACGAAAGCCCTGAGCGACGACCGACCGACGGATGCCGCTGACCTTGATGCGATCGCGGTCGCGCTCCCCCGGGCGGCCCCCTCTCAGGGCGGACGCGCATCGTGCTACGGCGCGGGCCGATGGGCGATGCCTTCATCCACGATCCGATGACCGAGATATCCACGATCTCGTGCGGGCCATCCACCGCGGCGCGCGGACCTAGCATCGACGAGTGTCCGACCCGATCCTCGACGTCCTGAATCCGGACCAGCGTCGGGCGGTCACGCACGGGACCGGCCCCCTCCTCATCCTCGCCGGCGCCGGCTCGGGCAAGACGAGGGTCCTGACGCACCGGATCGCGTTCCTCATGAGGGACCTCCGGGTGCCGCCGCGGGCCATCCTCGCCGTCACCTTCACGAACAAGGCCGCCCGCGAGATGCGCGAGCGGCTCGAGCGACTCGTGCCGGCGGCGGCACTGGAGGAGCTGACGGTCGGCACCTTCCACGCCTTCTGCGCCCGCCTGCTGCGGCGGCACGCCCGGGCCGTCGGGATCGAGCCGGGCTTCGCCATCTACGACGAGGTTGACCAGCGCGCCGTCCTGCGGCAGGCGATGGAGGACACCGGGCTCGGCGAGCGGCTCGTCCCGCCGGGCGCGATCTCCGCGACGATCTCGAACGCCAAGAACGAGCTGCGCGGCCCGGCCGACCTCGCCGCTAACGCCCGCGGACAGCTCGAGCGGGTGACCGCGATCGTCTGGCCGCGCTACGAGATCCGCATGCGCGAGAACAACGCGCTCGACTTCGACGACTTGCTGCTCTTCGCCCTGCGCCTGCTCGAGACGAATGACGACGCGCTCAACTGGTGGCAGGACCGATTCGAGCACATCCTCGTCGACGAGTACCAGGACACGAACCGCGCGCAGTACTCGCTCCTGCGGTACCTGACGGGGTGGAAGCAGAACCTCGCGGTCGTCGGCGACGACGACCAGTCCGTCTTCTCCTGGCGCGGCGCGGACATCCGCAACATCCTCGACTTCGAGCGCGACTTCCCGAAGACCACGGTCGTGAAGCTCGAGCAGAACTACCGCAGCACCCAGCGCATCCTCGACGCCGCGCACTCGATCGTCCGGAACAACACGTCGCGCAAGGAGAAGCGCCTCTGGACCGACCGCAGCGCTGGCGAGGACGTCGTCGTCATGGAGGCGTACGACGAGCGCCAGGAGGCCGAGCTCATCGCGCGCGAGATCGAGCGGCTGCGGCGCGAGGGCGAGGCGAAGGCGCCGCGCGACGTCGCGATCCTGTACCGCACGAACGCGCAATCGCGCGCGATCGAGGACGTGTTCCGGGAGTTCGGGCTCGACTACCAGATCGTGGGCGGCGTCTCCTTCTACGAGCGGCGCGAGGTGAAGGACGTCCTCGCGTACATGCGCCTGCTGCGCAACCCGCGCGACAGCGTGGCGTTCACGCGCGTCGTGAACGTGCCGCCGCGGGGCATCGGCGCGAAGTCGCAGGCCGCGCTCCGCGGCGGCGAGGATGTGGCGCTCACGCAGCGCCAGCGGACGGCGATCGCGGCCTTCGAGCGGCTCATCGGGGAGCTGCGCGCCGCGGTCGACGAGCACGACCTGCCGCAGCTCGTCGAGCTCGTGCTCGACCGGACCGGGTATGCCGCCTACGTGCGCGACGGGACGGAGGAGGGCGAGGAGCGCTTCGCGAACGTGCTCGAGCTGCGCAGCCTGGCGGAGGAGTTCGTCCGGCTCCCCCGGGACGAGCAGCTCCCCGCGTTCCTCGAGGACGTCGCGCTCGTCTCCGACCAGGACCAGTACGAGGAGGCGAAGCCCGCGGCGACGCTCATCACGCTCCACGCGGTGAAGGGGCTCGAGTTCCCCGTCGTCTTCCTCGCCGGCATGGAGGAGGGCGTGTTCCCGCACGCGCGCGCGCTCGAGTCGCCGGAAGGGCAGGAGCTCGAGGAGGAGCGCCGCCTCTGCTACGTGGGCGTGACGCGCGCGATGCACCGCTGCTACCTCTCGTGGGCCCGGAACCGCACGCTGCTCGGGCGGACGTCGTCGAACCCGCCGTCGCGCTTCCTGCGCGAGCTCCCCGACGAGGGCGTGCGGTTCCGCGGCGGCACGGAGGCGGAGGAGCGCGACGTCTGGGCCGAGCTCGACGACGAGGCGGCGCGCGAGCGCTACGAGGAGCGGCGCGCGGCACGGCGCGAGGGCGCGCTCGAGGGCCTGCCGCCCGTCTGGAACGGGTCCCGGTCCGGCAACGGCGGGCGCGCGGTCGAGCGCGCGCCCGTGGCGACGAAGTTCCGCGCCGGCCAGAAGGTGCGCCATCCCACCTTCGGCGAAGGGATCGTCGTCTCGAGCACGACGCGCGCGGACGACGAGGAGGTGACGGTCGCGTTCCCGCAGAAGGGCGTGAAGAAGCTCATGGCCGCCTTCGCCGACCTGCGCCCGCTGTGACGCCGCGGCGGGTCGCGGTCGTCGGCTCCGGGTCGTGCGCGGGAAAGACGACGTTCGCGCGCAAGCTCGCCGCGAAGCTCGGCGTGAGGTTCGTCGAGCTCGACGCGCCCTTCTGGGGCCCGAACTGGACGCTGTCCGACCGCGCTGACTTCCGTGAGCGCGTCGTCCGGGCGCTCGAAGGCGATGCCTGGGTGGTCGAGGGCAACTACGGTTCCGGAGGGGGCGTGCAGCGGCAGCGCGCAGACACGCTCGTCTGGCTCGGTATCCCCTTCCTCCTGACGGCCTGGCGCGTCATCGCCCGATCCGTGCGGCGGACGTGGACGGGCGAGGAGCTCTGGAACGGCGACCGTGAGTCGCTACGCAACCTGCTCGGACGCGACTCGCTCCTCTGGCATGCGCTCCGCTGGTACGGTCGGCGGAAGCGCCGCTTCGAAGCGTGCCTGACGGACGGCTCCTGGTCCCACCTGACCGTGCACAGGTTCCGCTCGAACCAAGACGCCGACCGGTGGATCGCGAGCCTCGCGGAAGAGAAGGGGGGCCGGGATACCGAGCAGACCAGCGACGCCCACGGCGAGCAGGACGATCCCCCGAAGCGGAGGAGACCGGTCGACGTGAAGAGCGCGTTCATGACAGGTCCCCCTCCTTTCCGCGCGTCCTCTGCCACTGCGCCGCCTGCTTGGCAAGACCCCGGGCGGGCGGGCATGTAGCAAGAGACCGGCCCCTTTCGGGGCCGGTCTCCACGACGCGAAGAGGGAGGTGAGAGGGTGGCTTAGTAGTCCATCCCGCCGCCCGGCGGCATGGCAGGAGCCTTCTCCTTCTCGGGCAGGTCGGTGACGAGCGCCTCGGTCGTGAGGATCATCCCCGCGATCGAGCCGGCGTTCTCGAGCGCCGACCGGCAGACCTTGACCGGGTCGATGACGCCGGCCTCGAACATGTCGACGAACTCGTTCCCGACGATGTCGTAGCCCCAGTTCGGCGACTTGCGCTCCGCCTGGGCGCGGCGGACGCCGTCGATGATCACGGAGCCGTCGAGCCCCGCGTTCGCCGCGAGCTGACGGATCGGGCCTTCCATCGCCTTGCGCAGGATCTGGACGCCCGTCCTCTCGTCGCCGCCGAGCTGACCCTCGAGCGGGCCGAGCGCCTTCAGGGCGTTGAGGTACACGACCTCACCGCCCGGGACCACGCCCTCCTCTACCGCGGCGCGGGCCGCGGAGAGAGCGTCCTCGACACGGTGCTTCTTCTCCTTGAGCTCGACCTCGGTGCCGGCGCCGACCTTGATGACGGCGACGCCGCCCGCGAGCTTGGCGAGACGCTCGTTCAGCTTCTCCTTGTCGAAATCGCTGGTCGTCTCCTCGATCTGGGCCTTGATCTGCTTGACGCGGGCCATGATCGATTCCTGCGAGCCGTGGCCCTCGACGAACGTGGTCTCGTCCTTGTTCGCCGTGACCCGGCGAGCGCGGCCGAGGTCCTGGACCGTCGTCGTGTCGAGCTTGCGGCCGGTCTCCTCGCTGATGACCTTGCCGCCGGTGAGGATCGCGATGTCCTCGAGCATCGCCTTGCGGCGGTCGCCGAAGCCCGGTGCCTTCACCGCGAGCACGTTCAGCGTGCCGCGGAGCTTGTTCACGACGAGCGTGGCGAGCGCCTCGCCGTCGACGTCCTCGGCGACGATGACGAGGTTCTTCGTCACCTGGACGAGCTTCTCGAGCAGCGGGAGGATCTCGGTGATCGCGGAGATCTTCTTGTCGGTGATGAGGACGTACGGGTCCTCGATCACGGCCTCCATCTTGTCCGCGTTCGTGACGAAGTACGCGGAGATGTAGCCGCGGTCGATCTGCATGCCCTCGACGTACTCGGTCTCGAACTGCAGGGTCTTCGACTCCTCGACGGTGATGACGCCGTCGCGGCCGACCTTGTCCATGACCTCGGCGATGAGCTTGCCGATCTCGGGGTCAGCGGCGGAGTTCGCGGCGATCTCGCCGATCTGCTGCTTGCCCTTGACCTCGACGGCCTGCTTCTTCAGCTCCTCGACGAGGGCGTCGACGCCCTTCTCGAGGCCGCGCTTGAGGAGCATCGCGTTAGCGCCAGCGGCGATCTGCCGCATGCCCTCGTGCACGATCGACTGCGCGAGGACGATCGACGTGGTCGTGCCGTCCCCGGCGATGTCGTTGGTCTTGGTCGCAGCCTCCTTGAGGAGCTGCGCGCCCATGTTCTCGAACGGGTCCTGGAGCTCGACCTCGCGGGCGACGGTGACACCGTCGTGCGTGACGGTCGGCGCGCCGAACTTCTTGTCGAGCGCGACGTTGCGGCCCTTCGGTCCGAGCGTCGTCTTCACGGCATTCGCCATGACGTCGACGCCGGCCTTCAGCGACTTGCGTGCGTCATCGGTGAATGTGAGCTGCTTCGGCATGTTCGCTCCCTCTACTTCTCGACGAGTGCGAGGACGTCATCCTGGTGCATGACCAGGTGCTCCTCGTCGTCGATCTTGAACTCGGTACCCGCGTACTTCTGGTAGAGGACGCGGTCGCCCACCTTGAGCGTCATCTCGACCTTGTTGCCGTTCTTGTCGAGGCCGCCCGGGCCCGTCGCGATGACCGTGCCCTCCTGCGGCTTCTCCTTGGCCGTGTCCGGCAGGACGATCCCGCTCTTGGTCATCTCGTCGCGCTGGAGCGGCTTGATGACGACGCGGGCTCCCAGCGGCTTCAGCTTCGTGCCGCTCTGCGGCTTCTCTTTGACAGCTGTTGGCATGTGCTCCTCCCGTTCCTGTGCCTTCGATCTTGGTCGCGGGGCAGGCACACCCGGGGACCGACCGTCCGTAGGGGGTGTTAGCACTCCGCCCGCGAGACTGCTAATGAGGGTATTCAGCAGAGAAACGCCTGTCAAGCGTGGCGGACCGCGGGGCGGGCGGGGGCCTCGCGGGGCTACGCTACGCCGCGCCCATGCGCATCCGGAAGCTCGAGACGTACGTGCTCGAAGGCAAGGCCGAGCGGGCCATCGAGTTCGGGGCCGGCTCCTACGGCACCTTCACCGCCACCCTCGTGGAGCTGACGACCGACGACGGCATCACCGGGATCGGGGAGTGCATCGCCCGGAAGGCGCCCCGGGTGACCGACCGGGTCGTCCGGGACCTCCTCTGGCCGGTCGTGGATGGCCGCGACCCCCGCGACGCCGCGGGGATCTGGGACGACATGTTCAGGCAGCTCCGCGCCTGGGGGCACTACCGCGGCTTCGTCCAGGAGGCCATGAGCGGGATCGACCAGGCGATCTGGGACATCGCCGCGAAGGCGCAGGGCATCCCCCTCTACAAGGCGCTCGGCGGCGCCGGCCGGACGTCGGTGCCGGTCTACGGCTCGAAGGTCTACACGGCGCCGCTCGACGCGATGGCGCGCTCGGTCCAGGACAACGTCGTGAAAGCCGGCCACAAGGCGTTCAAGATCCAGCTCGGGCGGTCGGCCGCATCGGGCGGCTACCGCGCGGACATCGACGTCGCGCGCGTGTGCCGCGAGGCGGCCGGCCCCGGGATCGAGATGGGCGCCGACGTGAACAGCGCGTACGACGCCGCGACCGCGATCAAGGTGTGCCACGAGATCGCCCGGTACGACCTGGCCTTCATAGAGGAGCCGGTCTACCCGGACGACATCGACGGGTACGAGCTCATCCGGCGCTCGCAGCCGATCCCGCTCGCGGGCGGCGAGTCCGAGTTCGGGATCTTCGGGTTCCGCGAGATCCTGCGGCGCCGCGCGATGGACATCGTCCAGCCCGACGTCGCGCGCATCGGCGGCTTCACCGCGGCGATGCGCCTCGGCGCGCTCGTGCACGCCCACAACGTGCGGTACGCGCCGCACACCGGGTTCTCGTGCGGCGTCGCGCAGCTCGCGTCGCTGCATCTCGCCGCCGCGGTGCCCAACCTGTGGCGCTCGGAGCAGATGTTCATCACGGAGAACCCGCTGGCGGAGATCTTCACCGCGCCGCTGCCGACGCCGGCGAACGGCGAGGTGCGCCTGCCGACGGCGGCGGGGCTCGGCCTCGAACTTGACATGAAGAAGGTCGCGAAGCACCGCCTGGCCTAGCCGCGCGCTAGGCGCCGGGGGCGCCCGCCTCGTCGACGACCCAGCGCACCGAGCGCGAGCACGGGCACGGCCCGCCCACGCGCGCGAGGCGCGGCTGGCTCTTGATCGCGTCCTTGAGGCTCAGCTCCTTCGCGCGCACCCTCCGCAGCGTCTCGGCCCAGTGCCTCACGTCGACCGACGCGCGGTACGCCTCGGGCAGGCGCGACGCGACGTGCGCGATGCAGCGCTCCACGTCGTCGAAGCGCTCGCCGTCGAAGCCCCACATCTCGAACGCGCCGTCGCCGCGGCGGCGGAAGAAACGGCGGTCGGGTAGCCGCAGCAGGTCGTCGTACGCGATGCCGTCCGCCGCGCCGCGGTCGCGCTTGAGCCGCTCGTGGAGCGCGGCCGCGTCGTCGCGGGAGAGGTCGGGCCGCTTCGCGCGCACGTAGCGCTCGTTGAGGTCGTCGAGCATCTGCGTGACCTCGGCGACGTACGCGTCCTGGGCCTGCCGGTTCGTCATGTCCTTCAGTCCCAGGCGGACGGAGTCGGCGCCGCCGTTCGCGTCAGGGCGATCGTCACCAAACATCTCCAAGGCGCGACCGAACCACTTCGCGCAGGCCTTCTGGAGCGCGTCCATCGTGACGAGCGCGTCGCCGCGGGCCGCGGCCTCGGCCCAGCGCCGCAGCGGGACGACGCCCGCGGCGAGGTGGAACGCCTCCTCCTTCAGCATCGGCGGCATGCTCGTCGCGTAGGGCCTGTAGGTGGAGACCTTCTGCATCGTCAGCTGGTACTTCCCCACCCGGTCGATGAACGCCGCGAACACGACGTTGTCGGTGAAGCTGTCGAACTCGAGGTTGAACGCGGCGAGGACGTGCGACCCGGTGGTCATGCTGAGGATCTCTTCGACCATGTCGGCGGGCTTCTGGTCCGTCACGGGCGACCAGTCCACGCTGGTGAGCAGGTGGATCATCTGGTAGCCGTGGCGCAGCTCCTCGGCCATGACGCGCAGCACCCACGCCTGGTCCTGCGGGTCGCTGGCGCGGTGGAGCGTGCCGGTGTGCTGCTGGATCGAGCCGAACTCGGTCGACGCCTGCGCGCGGATCTGACCGAGGAGGATGTGCGCGGCCTTCGGGTCGAGCTCGGCGGGCGTCGTCGCCCTCGGCCTCCCGACGAGGTCGCCGACCTCGATGAGGTCGGACACGCCGTCGGCGACCTTCGCGCAGAGGCAGAACGGCCCGTCCCGCGGGAAGAACCGGTCCCAGACCCGCGCGAGCATCGGGTAGTCCGGGAACTCGTGGGTCTGCCAGTGCACGACCGCGTCGTGGTACGTCTTCGGCAGCTCGGCGCGCGTCTCGCTCATCGCCTCAAGGGTATGGTCAGAGCGCCCGCTCGAGCGCCGTCAGTGGCGCCGGTGTGAACCCCATCGCGCGCAGGAACGCGTCGATCTCGCGGTCGCGCTCGGCGACCATCGTGCGCGTGATCTTCGCGCCGCGCGACCGGAAGTGCGCAAGGAGGGCCTCGGTGAGGCGGCGGCCCACGCCGCTTCCGCGAGCGCTCGGGTCGACGCCGAAGAACTCGAGCCAGCCGGTGGGCTCGTCGAGGCCGAACTCGCCGCCGCGCACCTCGCCGAGCACGAACCCCACGACCTTGCCGTCCCGCTCCGCGACCTTCGGGGCGTCCGGGTCGCGCCGGATGTAGTACACGACGCGCTGCTCCCAGACCTGCGGGCGGTACTTCCCGGTGATCCTCTCGTCGATCCGCGTGATGCCGTCGATGTCGAGCTCGGTGAGATCGCGGATGCGCGCCTCGCTCACGGCAGGCCGTCGGGCGCCGGTCCCACGGTCCACCTGTTCGCCTCGAGGTGGCGTTCCACCGCGCTCTTGCCCTGCTCCGGGAAGACCGGGACGCAGATCGGATCGAGGAACTGGAAGATCTGCGCCGCGGCGGTGCGCGGGATCCGCTTCGGACCGAGGTACGTGTGCACGGCGATCATGTGCGCGACCTCGCGCGGGAAGCCGACCGACAGCGCGATCCTCGCGGCCTCGTACGCGTGGTCGAACCCGGGGGTCGCGACGAGGGCGCCGTCCTGGTAGGTGAACTCGATCACCTTCGCCGAGTCGTGGACGACCGCGCACGCGAGGAAGTGGTCGAGGTCGAGGTCGACGTCCCACTCCTTCTTGTACGTGGGCACGAGGACCTGCGAGATGGCCGTCTGCCCGCGGATGTGGGAGGCGAGGTTGCCGTACTTCTCGATCGGCAGCGTGGGATGGACCGGGATGCGCTCGATGTCGTCGTGCTCGGGGTTGCACTCGCCCACGTACCGCCACTGGTCGAAGACGGCCTTCCGGACCCGCTCCTCGCGGATCCGGGCGAGGTCCGGGAAGGCCCTCGTCAGCTGGTCTACGAGCACGCCATCAGTTTGTCGCGATCTTGGTCCTCGTGCGAGAGAGCAGGGTCGCTAGCCCGAAGAGCACGAGCGGGATCCAGCCGAAGACGAGCGTCCAGATGGCGGCGTCCGCGGCGTGGCGCAGGAGCGAGACGAGGGACGTGATCGCGCGCTCGACCGTCTTCGAGGGGTCGTACGCCTTCGGGTCGGCTGTCGGCTGCGGCGCCGGGCCGGCCGGCGCGACCTGGACCACGACCGTCGAGTACGTCGTGCGCGACTTGATCGAGTTGACCTGCGCGGTCAGCTGCTCGATCTGCGTGCGCACCTGCGCGAGGACCGCGTCGATGCGGAGGACGTCCTCGATCTTCTCGGCGCGGGCCAGGAGCGCGAGGTAGCGCCCCTCCTCCGCCTTCTTCGCGGCGAGACGCGCCTCGAGGTCCACGAACTGGTCCGTGACGTCCTTGCCGTTGACGTTCGACGACAGCACCTCGACGTCCGGGATCTCGCGGATCTGGCGGAGCGCGTCGTTGAAGCGCGCCTGCGGGACGCGCAGCGTGAGCGTCGCGCTGCGGTGCTCGCCGCTGCCGGACTGCGAGAGCGACATGACGTCGCCGCCGAGACCGACGGCGATGGCCTGGGCGCGGTCGGACACGGCCCACGCGTCCTTCGCCTTCAGCGAGACGTTCGCGGTGAGGATGAGGGCGCGGGTGGGATCGAAGGCCTGCGGGACGGGGATGGGCGGCACGGCGCTCGTGCCGCCGCCGGCCTTGGCGGCGTCGGCGGCGACCGACCGCGACTCTGGGGCCGTCGGGGCGCCCACCCCCGGATGAGCGTCGAAGGCCGTCGTGCCGGTCGGCGCGGTGGCCGTGGCGCACGCGGCGAGGAGGAGGGCTGCGAGAGGGAGGAGCGCGGCTGTCTTCTTCATGCCCAAAGAGACGAGCGGCGCCCTACTGCGGTTCCCGGACCTCCAGGCGGCGGCCGTGGTCCCAGTACTCGATGGTGTAGGTGGTCCGCACCGTCCGGAGGCCCGTCCCGCTGAAGGGGTCGGCGGGCTCCTTCACCTCGAACGTCTGGCGGTGGATGAGGCCGTCGAGGAGCCCGATCTCCACCTCGACCGACCCCGTGCTGTCGGGGTCCACGGGCCGGTCGCTGCGCATGCGCGCCTGCAGCTCGCTCGCGTTCAGCCGCATCCGCACGCGGTACGTCAGCACCCCGCGCGACAGCCCGAGGCCGCCGAACTCCGCGCGGCCAGGACCGCGGATGAAGTCGAGCGGCGCGGTGGGGCGCGAGAGCGGGCCGAGGGGGACCTTGTCGGCGAGCCGCATCCCGTCGCCGGCGTCGATCCACATCTGCTTCCCGACGATGACGAGCTCCTGCACGCGCCCGGCCCCCTCGAGCGTCAGCTGGAGACGGTCGGGCGGGACGAGCACGCCGACCGCGCGGATGCGCTGATCGAACGACCCGCCGAGGACCTCGTTGCCCTGCGCCTGCGCGACGGCCTGCATGTCGAGGCGGGCGGTCGTCACCTCCATGCGCTCGATGGCGGTGAGGAGGCGCGCGGCGGCGTCGCCCGTCGTCTGGCACGCGCCCGCGAGGACCGCGGCGGCGAGGAGGACCGCGACGCGGACGCTCACCAGCGCCGCCCGAAGAGCGCCGCGGCGTTCGCGCGCACCTGCGTCGCGAGGTGCGCGGCGGTGCTCCAGCGCTCGCGCGCCACCTCGTCGTACGTGTGCACGACGAGCGCGGGCTCGTTGCGCTGGCCCCGCCGGGCCTGCGGTGCGAGGTACGGCGTGTCGGTCTCGATGAGCACGCGGTCGTCCGGCGCCGCGCGCGCCGCCGCGCGCAGCCGCTCGCTCCCGGGGTACGTCACCGTCCCGGCGAACGAGACATGGAAGCCGCGCCGCGTCCACTCGCCCACCTCGTCCGGTCCCTCGCTGAAGCAGTGGATCCACCCGCGCACGCCGGCCACGCGGTCGACGAGCGAGCGCGCCTCGTCGCCGGCGTCGCGGACGTGCACGCACGCCGGCAGGCCGAGGTCACGGGCCATCTCCAGCTGCGCGACGAACGCGCGGCGCTGGTGGTCGAGCGGCGCGCTGCGGCCCGAGAGGTCGACGCCGATCTCGCCGATGGCGACGACGCGCCGGTCTGCGGCGAGGTCCATGATCCGCGCGAGAGCCGACGGAGAGGCCGCGTGGGCCCGGTGCGGATGGATCCCGACGGCCGCGACGACGCTGTCGTAGCGGTGCGCGAGCGCGACCGCCGCCTCGCTCGACGGGACGTCCTCGCCGCACGTCACGATCCGGGTCACCCCGGCCTCGAGGGCGCGGCGGACGACCGCGTCGACCTCGGCGGCGATGCGCGCGTCGGTGAGGTGCGCGTGCGCGTCGATCACGCGCTACGGCCTCATGCGACCTTCGGGGCCTCCAGTCGCGGGAAGAGCGCGGGGCCGGGGCGGACCTCGGTGCCCGCGCGCAGCAGGCCCCACGTCGCCACCTCGTCCCACCGCGCGGCCGCCGGGGAGGGCGCGCCGAGCTGCGCCGCGATGCGCTCCACGGTCGTCGGCAGGTACGGCCACAGGAGGTACGCGAGCAGGCGCAGCGCCTCGCACCCCGCGTACAGCGCCGCGCCGAGCTCGCCCCTCCGGGACGGCTCGCGCGCGAGCTGCCAGGGCTGCGTGCGCGTGTAGTGCTTGTTCGCGGCGTCGACGAGCGAGAACGCCGCGGTGAGGGCGTCGGCGAACCGCAGCTGCGCGGCCGCGGTGTCGTGGTGGCGCAGCGCGCGCTCGGCCGCCTCACGGACGGCACCCTCCGACGGCCCGGCCGGCGACGCGTCGGGCACGCGGCCGGCGAAGTAGCGCTCGATCATCGCCGTCGTGCGCGACACGAGGTTGCCGAGGCCGTTCGCGAGGTCCGCGTTGAAGCGGTCATGGAACGACTCGACGGAGATCGGGGAGCTCTTCTCGAACGGTGCTTCGCGCAGCAGGAGGTACCGGGCGCCATCGACGCCGTACTCGCCCGCGAACGCGAAGGCGTCCATGACGTTGCCGCTCGACTTCGAGAGACGCCCGCCGCGGTTCTCGAGGAATCCATGGACGAACACCTGCCGGGGCAGCTCGATGCCCGCTGAGAGCAGCATCGCGGGCCAGTAGATGCAGTGGAACCGGGAGATGTCGAGCCCGATGACGTGCACGTCGCAGGGCCACCACTTCCGGAACAGGTCATCGTCGGTCCCGAAGCCCACACCGGTGACGTAGTTGATGAGCGCATCGAACCATACGTAGACCGTGTGGCGCGGCTCACCCGGCCAGGGGATGCCCCACTCGAGGCTGCGCCCCCGCGAAACGCTGATGTCCCGGAGCCCGCGCTCGAACCATCCGAGCACCTCGTTCCTGCGTGCCTCGGGCACGGTGAACTCCGGCCGCTCGGCGAACAGCCGCTTCAGCTTCGCCTCGTACTTCGACAGGCGGAAGAAGTAGTTCTCCTCCTTGACGCGCTGGACGGCGTCCGGGTTGTCCGGGTGGAACCGGCAGCGGCCGCCGACGAGGTCCGCCTCCTCGTAGAACGCCTCGCACCTCGTGCAATAGAGGCCCTCGTAGGTCCCGGCGTACACGTCTCCCGCGGCGATCCACCGCCGGACGAACTCCTGCACGCCGCGCTTGTGGTCGTCATCGACGGAGGTGCGGATGAAACGGTCGTACGAGATGTTCCACTCGTCGCAGAGGCGCTTGAACTCCGCGGCGTTCCGGTCGACGAACTCCCGGGTCGGGATGCCCTGCGCCCGCGCTTCCTGCTCGTTCTTCGTCGCGTTCTCGTCCGTGCCTGTCAGGAAGAACACGTCGTCGCCGCGCTGGCGGTGGAAGCGGGCAAGGGCGTCCGCACCGGTCTTCTCGTACGCGTGGCCGAGATGCGGCGAGCCATTGACGTAGTCGATGGCCGTGGTGACGAAGAACTTCTTAGCCGGCATCTAGGTAGTTTAGGTCGAAGCACGTGATGATCGACCGATGACCCGCGCGCTCATCGCGCTCCTCGTCGCGGTCGTCAGCGCCGCGTGCACGAGCGCACCCGCGCCCGCGGCGTCGCTCCCTTCGCCCTCGGCCGCGCCCTCCGTGACGCCGTCGGCGTCGGCGGCCCCCACCGCGATCGCGAACGTGCCCGACGTCGACGGCCAGCGCGCGTACGAGCACCTGCGCTTCTTCGTCGCGCGCGAGCAGGGCGGGCGGTACACGGCCTCGCCGGGGTACGCGAACGCAGCGCGCTACATGGCCGACCAGCTCGCGGCCATGGGCGTGGAGCCGTGGGGCGACGGCGGCACGTTCTTCCACCGCTTCCGCATGC
This sequence comes from Chloroflexota bacterium, assembly GCA_016875795.1. Classification (GTDB taxonomy): domain Bacteria; phylum Chloroflexota; class Limnocylindria; order P2-11E; family P2-11E; genus JACPOT01. Next base: position 16,946 of record VGOU01000014.1, read on the forward strand.
CGCTCGTGGACCTCGCCGCGACGCCCGTCCTCGCGCGGACGAGCCCCGCGGCGCGGTCGTTCCGGCACCGCGGCGACTTCACCGAGCGCGTCGGCGGGACGTTCGGGTCCGGCACCGGCGAGGGCGGGCTCGTCTTCGTCGGCAGCGGTGTCGCGACCGACCTCGAGGCCGTCGACGTGCGGGGCAAGGTCGCGCTCGTCATCACCGGCGGGCGGCAGGACCCGGCACGCGAGCTCGTCGCGCGCGGCGCCGTGGCGGCCATCTACGTGACGAGCGGCACCCTCCTGCGCTTCTCGTACATCTCGCGCTTCGAGGGGACGACCCTGCCCGGCGTCGTCGTCACGCAGACCGTGGCCGACGAGCTCATCGCCTCGTCCGGCCGGCGGATCGCCGACCTCATCCGGCAGGTGCAGGATCAGACGAGCCGGCTCGGGTCGTCACCACCGCCGCCCTCCCCCGCCTTCGAGCTCACCGATCGCGTGCGCGTGACCGTGCCGCTCACGCCCGTGCGCGACGTGGAGGCGATGAACGTCGTCGGCCTCATCCGCGGGTCGGACGCCGACGCGGCGAAGCGCGCCGTGGTCGTGGGCGGCCACCTCGACGGCATCGGCACCGACCCCGACGGCACGCTCTTCCAGGGCGCGAACGACAACGCGTCCGGCCCGGCGGTGACGATCGAGGTCGCGCGGGCGCTCGTCGCGCGCCGGGGCGAGATCCGACACTCGGTCGTCGTCGTCGCGTTCGCCGGCGAGGAGGAGGGCGCGGTCGGGTCGGAGCGGTTCGTCGAGGCGTTCTCCGCCATCCCCGGCCGGCGCGAGACGGTGATCGGCTACATCAACCTCGACGTCGTCGGCTGCTGCGGCCAGACGGTCCAGGCGTCGACCGAGAGCGACGCGCTCGTCGAGCGCGTGCGGCGCGCCGCGGAGCACCTCGGCGTCGCGTTCTCTCGCGGCGGCCGCGGCGGCAGCGACCAGGAGTCCTTCAGCCGCCGCGGGATCCCGGGCACGCTGCTCAACTGGTCCGACATCCGGACGATCCACACGGTCGACGACACCATCGACAAGATCACGGCGGACCGCCTGCGCACGATCGGCCGTGTGGCGACGCTCGTCGTCCTCGAGATGGCCGCCGGGCGCTAGCCGGCCCTGGTCGAGGATCACCCCGGGGACGCCGCGCACCGTCTCCTCGCACACCGCGTCGACCACCTTGTGGAGGCGGCCGGTCCCCTGCCAGACGCGCAGCCGCCGGTCCGCGCTCGTGCCCTCCCGCGCGTGGTGAACACGTGCTCGCACTCCCTGCGCGATCCGAGCGCGTCGACGACGTCGTCCACGAACTCGCACGGCTCGACGGCGAGGCCCTTCATCGGGGCCTCCGCCTGCTTGCCGAAGTCGACGAGCTTCGCGCCCATGCCACCGCGGATGGCGCGCCACTTGCTCTCCTGGATGAGGCTCGGCACGTACTTCCGGAACCCGAGGTTGCGCTCGCGCAGCACGAGGAGCTTCGCGCAGATGGCCTGGGCGAGCGCGGCGATGCACAGCGCCTCGTCGATCGTCGTCGCGGCGTCGCAGATCCGGAACTCGAGCGTCGGATAGAAGGCGTGCGGGCGCAGGTCCCGCCAGATCTTCCTGCCGTCGTCGATCGACCCGGTCCGCACGAGGAGCTCGACGTAGTTCTCGAACTCGTCCCATGACGTGTGGTCGGGCGGGATGCCCGTGCGCGGGAAGCGGCTCCAGATGACATGGCGGTACGACTTCAGGCCGGTGTCCCGCGCGAGCCAGAAGGGGCTCGACGTGGAGATCGCGAGCAGGTGCGGGAGGAAGTGGCGCGCCTCGTTCATCACCTCGATGCGCTTCTCCCGGTCGGGGATGCCCGCGTGGACGTGGAGGCAGAAGATGAGGAGCTCGCGGATGACGTCCTGCAGCTCCTCGAGGAGCTTGCAGCGCTCGCGCTCGGTGATCTCCCGCTCCTGCCGGCGCGAGAAGGGATGCGTGCCGGCGGACGCGAGCCGCAGGCCGGCAGGCCGCAGCAGGGCGTCGATGTGGCTCTTCAGCTGGCCGTCGCCGTCGCGGATCTGGAACTCCTCCTCGATCCCGATGGTGAGCCGCGGCACGTCTGCGGGGCCGGCACGGGGAGGGCCTCGCGCGGCACGTCGACGCGCTCCTGCACCACGTACGAGCTCGTGAGGGCCGCGAGGAACGCCTGCTCCCACTCACGCGCGTCGACGGTCCAGCCGAGCACCACGCCCTTCCCGCCGTACTCGTCGTTCGGCTTCAGCACGAGCCGCTCGCGCGCGCGCAGGACGTGGTCGGCGAGGTCGACGACCTGCCGGCGTACGTCGTGTGGCCCTCGCGCACCTTGCGCGTCCAGGGGATGTGCCGCGCGATGGCCGCGCGCTGCCCCGGGGTGTGCAGGCGCGCGTAGCGATCGTCGGACAGGAGGGCGAGGCTCATCTTCTTGTGCAGCAGCTTCGCCCGGAAGCTGTTCACGACGATGACCGCCCCTTTCAGGTGCGCGTCGACGAGCGGCTTCGCGACGGCCGGCCGCGGGAGCAGCTCGCTCGTCAGCACGCGGCGGTACACGAGGTGGACCCGCTCGCCGCTCGCGTGCAGGCGGTCGCGGCGCGGCTCGAGGTCCTCGGGCGCGCAGATGACGCGGCGGAGGCCCTGCTCCTCGAAGTAGCGCTGGAGCGTCTCGAACTCGGTGAGCGTGGGGAGGCCGCGCCGGTCCACGATGGCGATCCGCGGCTTCGCCGGCACGCGCTTCCCGTAGGAGCGCAGCGTGGCGGCGAGCTGGTGGCGGCGCGCCGGCAGCGTGCGGACGCGCCAGCGCCGCTTGAACTCGCGCATCACCGGCAGCGACCCGAAGACCGCCGCGAGCTCGTCGTTGCACGCCATGCCCGCCGGCGACTCGGCGTTGCACTCGACGAAGCGGATGACGCCGGCGGACACGAACCCGTCGAGGCGCGCCGACGGCGAGGATGCTTCGAGGGCGGACGATCCCGTCCCGGTCGAGCGGGTAGCGCAGGTTCCGCAGCGACCGCTCGCTGATGTCGGCGATGCAGGACTTGTTCGGCAGGACCACGGTCCTCGGCGCGGCGACGCCGAGGCGCCGCGCGAGCACGCACTCGAAGTGCTTCTCGTCGGCCTCCCACCAGAACGGGCCGTCACGACGACGGTGCCTTTCAGGACCTCGCCCTTCAGGTGCGCGCGGTAGTACGGGACCTCGTGGCTGATGCGGTCGACGATGACGCTGCAGCGGGACGGCTCGTCGAGGACCGCCCCGCCGAGGAGCCACGTCTCCGCGCGCACGCCGTGGGCCGCGCCCTTGCGGTCCACCGTCTCGAGGAGCGGCCTCGGGAACGTGTCCTCGCGTCCGACCAGGAGCCCGACGACCTTCTCGTCCTTCACAGGAAGACGTCCACCATCCCTTTCCAGTACGGCCAGTCGCGCGCCCAGCCCTCCCACAGGTGGAGCTCGGCCGGCACGCCCCTCTCCTGCAGCGGCGCCGCGAGGCGGCGCGGGTCGTCAACGTTCGCGTCCTGCTCGCCCGTCGCGATCACCACATCGGTCGAACGCATCGGCGCGAGGTGCCGCTCGTCGGTCAGGCCCGGGAGGAACGCGAGCGGGTCGAGGAAGTAGCCCTCGGGCGGGCCGTCGAGCCAGCGCGACACGTCGTACGCGCCGGAGAGGCAGACCGCCCAGCCGACGAGGCCGGGGCGGCGCGTGACGAGCATCGCCACGTGGGTCGCGCCGAACGACGCGCCGGCCGCGATGAGGAAGGGCGTCTCGTCTTGCGGTAGTCCCGTTGCACCGTCAGCTCTCCCCTTCGCGCGGCGGCGCGATCACCACGGTGATCTCGCCCTTCGGACGGGCCGAGGCATATCGAGCGGCCATCTCCGCGGCGTCCCCGCGGGCGATCTCCTCGTGCAGCTTCGTCAGCTCGCGCGCGACCGCGACGCGCGCGCGAGGCTCCTCCGCGGCGAGGTCGGCGAGCAGGTCGGCGATCCGGTGCGGGCTCTCGTAGAGGACGGCCGTGCGGCCGCGTGCGAGGAGCTCGCGCAGCAGCGTCCGGCGCGCGCCGCTCTTCTTGGGCGTGAAGCCGACGAACGTGAACTCGCGGGTCGGCAGGCCCGACGCGACGAGCGCGGCGATCGCCGCCGCCGGTCCGGGGACGGGGACGACGTCGTGCCCCGCCGCGATGGCCGCTGCGACGAGCGCCTCGCCCGGGTCCGAGAGCGCCGGCGTCCCGGCGTCGGTGACGAGCGCGACGTCCCAGCCGCGGTCGAGCTGGCCGACGAGCCCCCCCACCTTCCGGCGGTGGTCGAACCTGCCGTAGAACGACATGAGGTGCTTCGCGCGGATCTCGTACCTGCGCAGGAGGATCTGCGTGCGCCGGGTGTCCTCGCACGCGACCACATGCGCCTGCTGCAGGATGCGGAGCGCGCGCGGCGAGACGTCGTCGAGATTCCCGATCGGCGTCGCCACGAGATAGAGCTTGCCCACGGGCGGCGGATGCTAGGGGCGGCAACGCGGCGGCGGGACGCGCGCCTCCGCGCGCGCCCGTGCTTGCCCACGTCGACCGGGGATCCTCGGCGACGCCGTCGGTCGATGACGCGCGTGTGAGGAGATGTCGA
>VGOU01000015.1 GCA_016875795.1 Chloroflexota bacterium
GTGGCACTCCTCAGCGACCCCGCGGGGGACCTCAGCCTGCGCATCGCGGTCCTCGAGCGCGGCGTGACCGGCGACGCCCTCGGCGAGGCCGCGTGGTACGCGTCCGGCCCGAACTCGTTCTCGCTCGCGCGCTCCAAGCTCGGCGTCCTCGACGTCACCGGCGACGGCAAGGACGACCTCGTCGTCCTCTACAGCGACGGCGCGACCGCAGTCCGCTTCCTCGTCTTCCGCTCCACCGGCACGGCGTTCGAGCTCACGGGTCTCGGCGGCTGGTGGCGGAGCGACGGCTACGCCTGGGGACGCGTCCAGGCGATCCTCGGCGGCACGTTCCGCCAGAACGGGCCGGCGACGATCCTCACCGTCTACCAGTACGACAGCTTCCACGTGCGCGTGCACGCGTTCGAGTCCACGGGCTCGGCGTTCGCGTACACGGGCAACCTCGGCGTCTTCGACACGGGCGTCGGCCAATACGACGCGACGAGGGCGCGCTTCATGGTCGGACGCTTCACCCGCAGCGGCGGGCCCGACCAGGTGGGCGCCTTCTACCAGTACCCGAACTTCCGCGTGCGCCTCCATGTCCTCGACCCCGGCCCCACCGGCGCGCTCGCGGCCGTGAACGGGTGGAACGGGGTGTACGACTCCGGCGAGGGCCAATACGACCTCGCGAAGGCCTCGCTGAGCGCGGCCGACGCCGACGGCGACGGGCGGAGCGACGTCTTCTCGCTGTACTCGTACGCCGACGGCAGCGCGAAGCTGCACGTGTTCAATGGCGCCGCGGGCTACCGCGCGGACTTCGCCGGTGCCGCGACGGTGCCGAGCGGCGTCGTGTGCGCCGGCGCCTCCGGGTTCGTCGGCGGCGACTGGGACGGCGACAAGCGGACCGACGCCGCGGTCCTCACCTTCGTCGCCGGCGCCGGCACGAAGACGAGCGTCTTCCAGAACGCGGGCACCTCGTACCGCGTCACCGCGGCCACCGACGTGCGCTGTGACCGCTGGCCGCTCACGGGCATGCCGAGCGGCGGCGCGCGGACGAACATCCGCCCGCTCTACGTGAAGATCGACAACGACCCCTCGGCGCGGCCCCACTTCGGGATCAGCAAGGCCGACATCGTCTTCGAGTGGCTCGTCGAAGGGTTCACGACGCGCTTCGGCGCGGTGTTCCAGTCGCGGGACCCGGGCGAGATCGGGTCGGTCCGCAGCGGCCGCCACACCGACCGTCCGATCGTGCCCGCGTTCCGCGGCGCCCTCGTGTACTCGGGGGCCGCGGGCGAGGAGACCGAGGGCTTCGCCTACGACCACAGCGGCGGCCGCTACATCGACCTCGGCCCGCGCTACGGCTGGGCGTACCGCGTCGGCATCCGGGTCGCGCCGTACAACTTCTTCACGCAGGCGCGCCTCATCCGCGACGCCATCGCCTCGACCGGCATCCCCGACCCGGCGACGGTCCCCTCGTGGGACTTCCTCGCGACGGCGGCGGGCGACCCGCTCTCGGGCGGCTTCTCCGGCAGCGTGGCGGCGACGTCGATCGTGATCCCGTACCGCTCGCTCTTCGCCGTCGAGTACCGCTACGACGGGGCGAGCCGGACGTACGGCCGCTGGCAGAACGGCGTGCGCGAGGTCGACGCCGGGAACAACACCGCCGTCGCGGCGCGCAACGTCGTCGCGATCCTCACGGACGTCGAGCTCACCGACCGCTACGGCCTCGACGCGGCCGGGTCGATGAAGGTGGACATGCGACTCGTCGGGACGGGGACGGCCTACGTCTTCCGCGACGGCCGCCGCCAGGCGGTCACCTGGAGCCGGCCCGACATCTGGGACCCCTACACGTTCTCGAACGCGTCGGGCGAGAAGGTCTTCCTCTCACCCGGCCAGACGTGGATCCACGTCATCCCGAAGGAGTGGACCATCCCGAGCGAGTAGCTCCAGGCGGACTGCCGAGCGGCTCAGGCAGCACGAACGGCACGCCCGCACGCATCCCGACGAAGAGCCCTGCCCCGAACACCGACGACATCCTCTCGGGCGTGATGACCGCCGCCGGCGGGCCGTCCGCGACGATGCGGCCGGCGGCGAGGACGACGATGCGGTCGGCGGTCGCCGCCGCGAGGTTGAGGTCGTGGAGCACCGCGACGACGCACGCGCCGCGATCCCGCACCGGCCGAGCGAGGACCTCGAGCGCCTCGCGCTGCTGATGCGGGTCGAGGTGGACGGTCGGCTCGTCGAGCAGCAGGACGTCGGCCTCCTGCGCGAGCGCCATCCCGATCAGCGCCCGCTGGCGCTCACCGCCGGATAGCCGCGAGATCGGCCGCTCCGCGAGGGCGCGGCAGCCCACCAGATCCATCGCCCGCTCGACCGTGTCGCGATCGGCCGGCGCCGGACGTCCGAACGTCCCGACGTAGGGCGTGCGCCCGAGCGTCACGACCTCGCGCACCGTGAACGCGAAGGGCGTGGTGAAGGTCTGCGGGACGAGGGCGATCCGCCGCGCCCGCGCGCGGCTCGGCAGATCGCCGATGGATACGTCGTCGAGCGCGACGCGGCCGGACGACGGCCGCAGGATCCCCGCGAGGACGCGAAGGAGCGTCGTCTTGCCCGAGCCGTTCGGTCCGACGAGCGCGACGCGCTCGCCGCCCGCGACCGACAGCCCGACGTCGTGGAGCACGTCGCGCGCGCCGTAGCCCGCGGTGACCGCCGACGCGAAGAGTCGCGTCACAGCCGGTACGCGGCGCGGTCACGCCACAGCAGCGCGAAGAAGAATGGCCCGCCGATGAGCCCGCTGATCACGCCCATCGGGAGCTCCGACGGCGCTACCACGACGCGCGCCGCCAGATCGGCGAGCACGACGAACGCGGCGCCCGCGAGCGCCGCCGCCGGTACGAGGCGAAGGTGCGCCGGCCCGACGATCAGCCGCGTCGCGTGGGGCGCGATGAGGCCGACGAACGCAACGAGGCCCGCGATGGAGACCGCCGCCGCCGTCAGCAGCGCGGCGATCGCGACGACGCCGCGCTTCGAGGCCTCGACATCGATCCCGAGCGTGGCCGCGGTCTCCTCTCCGAGCGCGAACGCATCCAGCCGCCACACCACGGCCATCGCGAGCGCGAGCGCGATCACGACAAGCGCCGCGGATACCGCGAGCTGCGTCCACGTGACCACGGAGACGCCACCCATGAGCCACGCAAGGACGCTGGCCAGGCGCAGCTGGAGGCGGTCGTGGCTGACCAGCACGAACGTCACGATGGCGCCGGCGAACGCGGAGAACACGACGCCCGCGAGCAGCAGGGTCACGATCGGCGTCTCCGCGCCGACGCGCGCCAGCCGCCAGACGACGACGATCGACAGGATCGCCCCGGCGAACGCGAGCGCCGGGACGACGAAGAACCCCAGCGCTCCGGCGAGCGTGAGCCCGAGGACGGCGCCGACGCTCGCCCCGGCGGACGTGCCGAGCACGTACGGATCCGCGAGCGGGTTGCGCAGGAGCCCCTGGAGGAGCACGCCCGCCACGGCGAGGGCGGCGCCGACGAGCGCGGCGCCGAGCACGCGCGGGAGGCGCAGCGAGACGACGATCGCGGTCTCCGCCGGATCCCCCGCGCCGAGCAGCGTCGCGATCACGCGGTCCGGAGGGATGGCGACGGCGCCGATGGCGATCGCGGCGACGAGCGCCGCCAAGAGGACGAGGACGAGCGCGGCGACGACCGGTCCGTACGGCGCCCTGCGCACGCGCCCGCCCCTCCGCCGCTACCTGGTCTCGCGGACGATCTTCGAGTACTCCTCGGCCGCGGCGACGATGCGCGGACCCGCGCGGTGCAGCAGGTTCGGGTCGGCCGGAACGACGCGCTTGGCGCGCACTGCCGTGATCGCGGACCACCCCGGCCGCGCGATCACCTGTTCCACGGTGACGCCGTAGCCGGCGTCACCGAGGACGATCACTTCCGGATCCGCCCTGATGACCTCTTCCGAGGAGAGCTGCGGGAACGGCGAGGCCGCCTTCGCGGCGATGTTGATCCCTCCCGCGAGCTCGATCAGCTCGTGGACGAACGAGCCCGGCCCGGCGGTGAACAGCTTGGTCGGATCGCTCGCGTCCACCTCGTGGAACACCCGGCGCTTGGTGACCCCCGCGGCCTTCGCGCGCACGGCGGCGATCCCGTCGTCGATCGCGCGCGCGAGCCTCGCGCCGTCGGTGCCGGTGGCGGTGCCGAGCACGACCGCCGTCCGCGCGACGTCGCCCACGGTGCGCGCATCCATCACCAGGACCGGTATGCCTTGCGCCGCGATCCGCTCGAGCGAGCCGTCCGCGATCTTCAGGCTGACGACCAGGTCGGCTTTGAGCGCGACGACCTTCTCGACATTCGGCTTGACACCTCCGACCTTCTCTTTCGCCTTCGCGGCGGCCGGCTCGTCGGAGAAGTCGTCGACCGCCACGACGCGGTCGCCGGCGCCGAGAGCGAACAGGAACTCGGTGTTGGACGGGCCGATCGAGACGATCCGCTCCGGGCGCCTGGCGATCGTGACCGACTTGCCCTGGTGATCGGCGACGGTGGCGGGGAAGGCGCCGGGGGTCGCCCCGACGGTCGCGGGTGGAGGTGACTGCGTGGGACCCGGGATCGCCGACCCGCCGCAGGCGACGACGAGCGCGAAGAGGAGGGAGAGGAGCGGACGAAGCGGGAGCCTGATGTCGATGTGACACACCCTTTCTTCGGAAGAGCGTTGGTCGCGGGCGGGACATCAGGCGACCCGACTTCGGGATCTCTCCCTACACGGTGGCCAGACCGTGCCGGACTCTCACCGGCTTCGCTGACGGCCCGCTTGTGAAACTGTGCCGGCGCATGGTACCTCGTTCGCGGCGCGCCAGAGGTCGGACCAGAGCGTACGCCGCTCCTCGTCGCTGAGCGGCCTGCCGAGCGCGCCGCGGTACGCGACGACGCCGAGGCCGGCGAGGTCGAGCGCCTCGCCGTCCAGGTGGAACGTGCTCTCTCCCCGTTCGCCCGCGGAGCGCACCAGGTCGTCGATCTCGCGGCTCGTCGCGCCGGGCAGGATGGTCGACGACGTGAGCCGCGGCACCGCGCGCACCTCCGGCGGGAAGTCGCAGTCGTGCGTGAACGCGACGAGGCGGTCCGCGGCGCCGAGCGCCCATGCGATCTCGGTCCCCGCCGGGACGAGCGACGCGGTCCGCATCAGAGCGGGTACGCCCCGCGGACGGTGCAGCACGTCCCCTCGGGACCGCGCGACGGCAACCGGGGCACTCCTTCGGGAGCGGTGGGTCGGCGGTCGGCGGCCCGCCGAAGACCTCGCGGTGGAGCCGGTAGTGGGCGAGGTGCTCGGCGTCCCTGATCCGCGCGCCGTCCTCAGCCAGGATCCGCGTCGCCTCCGCCGGGAAGACCGCGCTCGCCCGCGCGGACATGTGCGCGCCGAGCTCGGCCTCGAACGCGCGAAGCAACGGCGCCTTCCCCATGGTCGCGCCGTCGCGCTCGAGCACGAGCTCTCCTCCGGGAAGCCGCGCCGCGAGGTCTGCTGCCCCGATCCGTGGTCCGCTCAACCGCATCGTGCGGGCGAAGTCGCGTACGGTGCGCTCGATCTCCGCTGGTCGCTTCCCGTGGACGAATGAGCAGCCGGCGAAGAGCTCGTCCGCGGCGTCCCCCGTCCAGCAGGCGCGCATCCCCCGGCGCGCGATCTCCCGCAGCCCCTCGTGCACGACGACGTCGTTCCGCAGGAGCATGCCGTCGAACGATCCGATGATCCGATGATCCGGATGGGCGCGGGAAGCGATGCCGTCGGATCCTCGAAGGGACGCCGGAGCGCGACGTGCTCGAGCCCGAGACGCGCGGCGTATCCATTTCCGGGGACGGCCTCACTCTAGGTCGTGACTCGCTCCTGCGTGTAGCGCAGCTCCTCGCGCAGGTACGCGCCGAAGAGGCGCTGCAGCGTCATGACGTGGGCGCAGAGCCCGTGATCGCGGAAGTGCTCGCACTCGCAGTGCCACTCATCTCCCCGCAGCCCGGTCTTGTGCGACCCGTTGTTGCCGCGGAAGTCGACCTCGAGGTCCCGGATGGTGATGCGATCCGGCTCGTCGGCGTAACGCTTCGCCTTCTCGACCATGGAGATGAGGCTCGAGTACATGAAGCCCTCCACACACGTTCTCAGGCGCCGGGGGAACGATAGTCCCGCCGCGGACCGCCGCGAAGACCGCCGAAAGTCACCACTTTCAGGGTCGTGCTCTCTCGAACGCCTTCCACGCGTCGAGTCCGTGGACGGTCGACGGCCAGGCGAGCTCGTCGAGCGGCGGGATCCCGTCGCGCGGGAACCACGCCGCCTCGAGGACCTCCTCGGGCGCGATGCGCAGCTCGCCGCCGACGACGTGCGCGCGGAAGGTGACGATCATGATCGGCGCCCAGCCCGCGCCGCGCTCCGGCGCCGGGCGCATGTACGTCGCGACGAGCCCGTCGAGCTCCACCCTGAGGCCGGTCTCCTCCTCCGTCTCGCGCACGGCCGCCTCCTCGGGCGTCTCGTCGCTCTCGACGAGGCCGCCGGGCAGCGCCCAGCGCCCCTCGCGCGGGCCGTAGGACAGCCGGATGAGCAGGGCCGACCCCGCGCGCTCGACGATCGCGTTCGCGCCGATCTGCACGTGCATGAAGTCGGCGAAGCCGCAGCGCGGGCACGCCGGGCGGTCGCGGCCGTCGATGGCGGTGAGGACGAGCGCCGTGCCGTCGCGCGGGCAGAAGGCGAAGGTCACGCCTTCGCCAGGCGGTCCTTCAGGAAGTCGACCGAGGTGTTCGGCGACGGGTCGGCGCCGTTCAGGAGCGCCATGTAGTACGACACGTGGTCGGTGTAGTACGTCATCTGGAGCACCTCCGAGAGCGCGCTCGCGCCCGGGAGCTCGATGCTGTGGTGCTCGATCCCGCTCTGGTCGAGCAGCTCCTTCGTGACCTCCCAGCGCACGCGGTGCCGGCCGAGGTCATGCATGCTGCGGAGGATGAGCACGGCGACCGCCTGCTTCGCGACGGCGGGCTGCGGGAAGCCGACGACGGCGTTGTGGTCCAGCTCGGGCAGGACGTCGTACGCCGCCCACGCCTTCGAGTTCTCGTTGACCTGCCCCTTCACGCGCCGCGCCATGACGCCCATGGCGCCGGCGCCGTACACGAAGACGACCTTCGGCGCGAGCGCCACCGCGAGCTTCTTCGCGTCGTTCGTGCGCGCGCCCTCGTGGACGCGCTCCTGCAGCTTCGCGACGTCGGCGAGGGCGGCCTCGACGTCCGCGGAGGGGTCGCGGATGAGGCCCATCCGCGCGAGCACGCCGAGGACGAGCGCGAGCGAGTAGCCGAGCGTGGCGCGCGGGCGCGCCGCGTACGAGAAGGTGACGAGAGGGAAGCCCGCCGCGGTCGCGAGCTCCGCGAGGCGGCCGCCCGTGGTGATGGCGATGACCTTCGCGCCGCGCTTGCGCGCCTCCTCGAACGACGAGAGCGACTCCTCGGTGTTCCCCGAGTACGACGACGTGATGACGAGCGAGTCGCGGCCCGCGTACGCCGGCAGGCCGTAGTCGCGGTGGACCGTCATCGGCACCTTCAGCTCGCCCGCGACGAGCGCCGCGGCGAGGTCGCCGCCGATGGCCGACCCGCCCATGCCGGCGACGACGACGCTGCGCACGTCGCTGTGCGCCGGCGGGATCTTCGCGCGCCGCGCGATGGCCCACGCGTCGCGCACCTGCTGCGGCAGCTCCTTGATCCGGCCGAGCATGTCCTCGGGGTCGGCGGCGCGGATGCGCTCGACCGTCTCGATGACGCTCGTGTCCATCTAGCGCTTCACCCCGATGAGCTTCTCGCCGGCGTCGAGGAGCGGCGCGAGATCCTTCTCGTCGCGCGTCTCGGCGTAGATGCGCACGAGCGGCTCGGTCCCCGAGAGGCGTATGAGCAGCCACGACCCGTCCTCGCGGAAGAACTTCGCGCCGTCCTTCGTCTCGAGGAGGACCGCGCGCTTCACGGGCGAGCCGTCGAGCCGGTCGGGCCGGACCGAGCCGAGCTCGCGCATGATCCGCTCCCTCTCGCGCGCGTACGTCGCCGCGTCGAAGTGGACGTCGCGGCGCAGGTACGACGACGGCCCGGCGAGGTCCATGAGCTCGGCGATGAGCTCGGTCGGCCTCTTGCGCGTCTTCAGCATGAGGTCGAGGAAGAAGAGGTCGGCGACGATGCCGTCGCGCTCGGGCAGGTGCATCGCGAACCCGAACCCGCCGGACTCTTCCCCGCCCATCATCGCCCCGGTCTCGGCCATCTTCGGGCCGATGTACTTGAAGCCCACCGGCACCTCGTGCACCGGCACGCCGTACCGCTCGCCGAGCCGGTCGGCCATGAGCGTCATGTTCACCGTCTTCACGACCGGCTGGCGCAGCTTGCGGACCTCGAGGAGGTACCACATGAGGAGCGCGTACGTCGTGAGCGTGGTGACGAACTTCCCCGTCTCGTCGGCGAGCCCGGCGCGGTCCGCGTCGCCGTCGACCGCGAGGCCGACGTCGGCGCCCTCGGCCGGCACGCGCGCGAGGAACTCGTCGATGTTCGGCGGGATGGGCTCGGGGTTCACGCCGCCGAAGAAGGGGTTGCGCTCGGCGTGCATCTCGATGACCTTCGTGCGCCCGCCGCCGAGGAGGCGCACGAAGTACCCGCTCGCGCTGCCGAACAGCGGCTCGCACACGACGGTGTAGCCGGCGCCACGGAACGCGTCGAGGTCGAACAGCTCGGCCACGCGCGCGAGGTAGTCGGGCGCGGGATCGAAGATCTCGATCATGCCCTTCGCCTTCGCCTCGTCGAAGGGCATGCGCTCGACCTTCCCCTTCCCCTCCTGCAGCGGGTGGATGATCGCCTCGAGCTCCTTCAGCATCGGCGGCGGCGCGGCCGCGCCGGTCTCCGTCTTCACCTTGAACCCGTTGTCCGTCCACGGGTTGTGGCTCGCGGTGATGACGATCCCGGCCTTCGCCTTGCGCCGCATCGTCGCCCACGAGAACGACTGCGTCGGCGCGGCGGTCGAGGCGAGGTGCACGCTCACCCCGTTCGCGGCGACGACCTCGGCCGCCGCGGCGGCGAAGTGCTCGGAGACGAAGCGGCGGTCGAAGCCGATGACAACGCCCCGCTGCGCCCCGCCGTGGTCGCGCACCCACTGCGCGACGGCCTGGCTGCAGATGCGGACCGCGCCGAAGGTGTACTCCTCCGCGATCCGGGCGCGCCACCCGTCGGTGCCGAAGACGATCTTGTTCATGCGACCGGTGCTCGGATCTGCTCTCTCCAGAAGTCGAGGGTATCGGAGAGCGATCGTTCGAGCGGGACGGCAGGCGACCAACCCGTTCGCTCCCGGAAGCGCGCCGAGTCGAGCAGGAGGGCGGCGGGGACGCCGGGGCGCACGCGCTCGGCGTCGAGCTCCGTCCGGACCGTCACGCGCGCGAGCGAGCGGAGCACCTCGAGGATCCACCCGATCGAGACGGCCGTGCCGCTGCCCACGTTGTAGACGGCCGGGTCGGCGTCGTCGAGGTCGCCCGCGGCCTCGTACGCCGCCGCCATGTCGCGCACGTCGACGAACTCGCGCTGCGGCTCGAGCTGGCCGTGCGCGATGACGGGCTCCGCGAGCCCGGCTTCCGCCTCGGCGATGCGCTTCGCGAACTCGGACGCCGCGAGGCGCGGATGCTGGCGCGGCCCGATCTGGTTCGACGGCCGGAGGATCGTGACGCGCTCGCTCGCGCCGAGCGCGCGCAGGACCGACTCGGACGCGACCTTCGTCGCCGCGTACACGTTCGTCGGGCGGAGCGGCTCGTCCTCGCCCAGCGGGTCGGCCGCCTCGGGGATGCCGTACACGTCGGCGCTCGACGCGGCGACGAGGCGGATGCCGCGTCCCCGCGCCGCGGCGGCGACGTTGGCCGTGCCGATGACGTTGATGCGGATGGCCGCGAGCGGGTCGCCGGTGGCGAGCGTCGGCACGGCCTGCCCCGCGAGGTGGAACACGACGTCGGGCCGCGCCGCGTCGACCGCGCGCCGGGCGGCCGCCGCATCGGTGAGGTCGCCCTCGTGGATGGTCACGCGCCCGGCGACGGCGCGCAGGTGCGGGAAGGGCGCGGGCTCGTGCGCGATGCCGTGGACGTCGTCGCCGCGCGCGACGAGCCGCTCGGCGAGGTGACTGCCGGCGAAGCCGGTGATCCCCGTGATGAGCACGCGTCGCGGCATCCGCGGCATCGTACCGATACGCTCGCGTCACGTGAGCGACCGCGTGCTCGTGATCCTCGCGTACGCGGTGATGGCGCTCTGCTGGGCGGGGACGTGGGTCATCGGCAAGTCCGTGGTGGGTGCGATCCCGCCCATCGAGATGTCGGCGATCCGCTTCACGATCGTCGCGGCGATCCTGCTCGCGGCCTGCCGCGCGCTGCGCGTCCCGCTCGGCCGTCGCGACCTCGCGCCGGTGGTCGTGGCCGGCGTCGTCGGGATCGCCGCCTACAACGTGCTCGTCTTCGTCGGGCTGCGGGTCGCGCCGGCGAGCGACGGCGCGCTCATCGTGCCCACGCTCATCCCGATCCTCACGGCGCTGGGCGCGACGGCCATCGGCGAGCGGCTCACGCGGCGGAAGGTGGCCGGCTTCGTCGTCGCGAGCGCGGGTGCGGCGCTCGTGATCGTCGGCGCCCAGCCGCTCGGCGGGGAGCTCGCGGTCGAGCGGCTCGTGGCCGACCTGCTCATCCTCAGCGGCGCGTTCTCCTGGGCGGTGTACGGGATCGCCGGGAAGCTCGCCACGCGCGAGCGCTCACCGCTCGCGCTCGTGGCCCTCACGTCGCTCGTGGGCGCGGTCGTGCTCGTGCCGCTCGGCCTCCTCGAGCACGCCTACGCGGACGTGCCCTCGTGGCCGGCGGGCGCATGGCTCGGGATCGCCTACCTCGTAGCGTTCGGGACGATCGTGGGATTCGTGATCTTCCAGTGGGCCGTCCGGCGTTTCGGCGCGGGGATCGGCTCGATGTCGAGCTACCTCGTCCCGGTCGCCGCGGTCGCGCTCGCGTTCGTCTTCCTGGGCGAGCGCCCGCACCCCGCGCAGCTCGTCGGCGCCGCGGTCATCCTCGCCGGCGTGCGCGTCGCGACGCTCTCGCGCCGCCCGGCGGACGTGGTCGAGGCCGCGGCGTAGCTCAGAGCACCGTCGCCGTGAACGGGCGGCGCCCGGTGCGGAAGCGCTCGAGCGAGAGGTCCGAGATATCGAGCGTCGTGGCCTTCCCGTCGAGCATCTCCTCGACGACGAGCTGCGCCGTCGCGGGCGTGTGCATGAAGCCGTGGCCCGAGAAGCCCGCGGCGATGTAAAGGCCGTCGACGCCGGGGACCCGGCCGACGATGGGATGGTCGTCGGGGGTCATCTCGTAGTAGCAGGACCACCGCGACGCGATATCGAGCTCGCGCAACGCGGAGTGCCGCCACGCCGCGCGGGCCTTCACCCACGGCTCGAGCGACGCGGGCACCTCGAGCGGGGGGTACGCGAGCGCGTCAAACGAGTCCGGCGCGGCGCCGGGCCCCTTCTCCGCGCGGCCGTCGCTGGTGAGGTTCGGCATGGCGAAGCGCTGCCGGCCGTCCCGCGGCCGGAAGTGGAAGCCGGACTCCCACTCGATCGTCATGGGGATCGCGGCGAGCCCCGGCACAGGGCCAGACTCCATGATCGACCGGCGGTACGGCCAGATGGGCACGCCGACCCCGGCCGTCGCGGCGACCGGCGCCGTCCACACGCCGCTCGCGAGGAGGACGCGCTCGGCGCTGATGTCGCCGCCCGCGGTGCGCACGCCGGTGACGCGGTCGCCCTCGCGCACGAGGCCGCTCACCGCGGTGCCCTCGAACACTCGCACGCCTTCGAGGACGGCCGCGGCGGCGAACCCCGCGAGCGCGACGAGGGGATCGCCGTACCCGTCGCGCCCGCAGAAGCGCCCGCCCGCGAGGTCGTCGGTGCGGATGCCCGGGACGAGGTCCTCGATGTCCTGCCGGTCGAGCATCTCGACGGGCACGCCGAGCCGCTCGTACAGGGGGAGCGGCCCCTTCAGCTGCGCGAGGCCCTCCGCGGTCTCGGCGATGAACAGGTAGCCGCGCTCGTGGAACTCGTGGCCGCTCCCGGTGAACGACGGGAACTCGCGCCAGAACTCCGTCGCCATGAGCGAGAGCCGCACGTCGAGCTCGTCCGTGAACTGGTGGCGGATCCCGCCCATGCCGCCCTTCGTCGTCCCCGACCCGAGCGCGCCCTGTTCGAGGAGGACGACGTCGCGCTCCCCGCGGTCCGCGAGGAAGAACGCCGCGGCCGTCCCCGTGATGCCGCCGCCGACGATGACCGTCGACGCGGCGGGCGGGAGTCGGTCGCTCACCCCTCGCTCAGCTCGGTGAACCGGTAGCGGCCCTCGGCCTCGTCGATCGTGCCGAAGCGCGGGACGTCGTGCGTGAACGACACGGTCCAGCGGTCCTCCGCCGCCTGCGGGAGGAGCGTGCGCTTCGCCTCGAGCGTGTCGAGCGGGAAGAGGTCGAACGCGGGGATCCACGGGAGCGGGAGGTGGTGCCGGTCGGGCATGAAGTCCGAGGAGAACCAGAGCGTCCGGCCGCCGTCGCTGATGCGCACCGTCTGCGTTCCGCGGGTGTGGCCCTGGACGCGCTCGACCCAGAGGCCCGGGAGGAGCTCGTGCGCGTCGTCGATGAGCTCGAGCTTGCCCGTCGCCTCGAGCGGCGCGTAGTCGTCGAGCAGGTACGACCCGCGCGTGCGCTCGTTCGGGCGCATCGCGTCCTCCCACTCGAGGCGCTGCACCGCGTACGTCGCCTTCGGGAACGACGCGACGAGGCGGTCGCCGTCGAAGTGCGTGTTGCCGCCGGCGTGGTCGAAGTGGAGGTGCGTGTTGATGACGAGCGTCACGTCGTCCGGCCGGACGCCCCGCCGCCGGAGCTCGTCGAGCAGCGCCGGCGGCGCGTCGATGCCGTAGTTGCGCTTCTGCTTCTCCGTGAGCTTCGGCCCCGCGCCGGTCTCCACGACGACGACGTGGCCCCGCTCGTCGCGGATGAGCAGGCAGTTCATGTCCATGGCGACGCGGTTCAGCTCGTCCGCCGGCTTCGCCTTCTCCCAGAGCACCTTCGGGACGACGCCGAACATGGAGCCGCCGTCGAGGCGGAAGATGCCGTCGCTGAAGATCCCGACGTCGTATCGACCGATGCGCACCTGCCGCAGTATCCACGCGCCGGAGCCAGCCAGCAGCGTGGTAACGGATGCCCACGATGTGCCCTCCGTCCGCACGCATGTCTTCTCCATGGCGTTCAAGCCACCTCCCTATCGAGGTCGCTGACCGGCCATGCAAGGACGGGGCCGGCTCGGCTAGCGGACGGCGGTGACGCCTCTCGGGGCGAAGTCGCGGACCCGGTCGGCCATGTCCGTGCGCTCCCAGGGCAGGTCGAGCTCGGGGCGCCCGAAGTGGCCGTACGCCGCGATCTGCCGGAAGATCGGCCTGCGCAGCTGGAACCGCTCGATGATCGCCCCCGGCCGGAAGTCGAAGTGCTCGGCGATGAGCGACTTGATCCGCTCGTCGGGCACCGCGCCCGTGCCGAACGTCTCGACGTTCAGCGAGACCGGGTGCGCGACGCCGATCACGTACGCGACCTGGACCTCGCAGCGCTTCGCGAGCCCCGCGGCGACGACGTTCTTGGCGACGTAGCGCGCCGCGTACGACGCCGAGCGGTCCACCTTCGTCGCGTCCTTGCCGCTGAAGGCGCCGCCGCCGTGGCGGGCGTACCCGCCGTACGTGTCGACGATGATCTTCCGCCCGGTGAGCCCGGCGTCGCCCATCGGCCCGCCGATGGTGAACGCGCCGGTGCCGTTCACGATGAAGCCCGTCTTCGCGTCGATGAGCTCCCCCACCGCGGGGCGGATGACCGCCTCGACGACGTCGTCGTGGAGGGTCGTGTACGGGACCCCGGGGTCGTGCTGGGCCGCCACGATGACGCTGTTCACCCGCACCGGCCGCCCGTGCGCGTACTCGACGGTGACCTGGCTCTTCCCGTCGGGGCGGAGCCACGGCAGCTGGCCGCGCTTGCGCACGTCGGCGAGCTTCTTCGCGACGCGGTGCGCGAGCGTGATGGGCAGCGGCATGAGCTCGGGGGTCTCGTCGACGGCGAAGCCGAACATCATCCCCTGGTCGCCCGCGCCGAGCTCGTCGGGCTCCTTCCCCTCCCGCGACTCGAGGGCGTGGTCGACGCCCTGCGCGATCTCCGGCGATTGCGGTTTGATGGCGGAGATGACGCCGCACGTCTGGAAGTCGAAGCCGTAGTCGGCGTCGGTGTAGCCGATGTCCTTCACGACGTTCCGCACGAGCTTCTGCAGGTCCACGTACCCGTGCGTGGTGATCTCGCCGAGCACCATGACCGTGCCCGTCGTCGTCGCCGTCTCGCACGCGACGCGCGAGCCCGGGTCCTGCCGCAGGAGCTCGTCGAGGACGGCGTCCGACACCTGGTCGCAGAGCTTGTCGGGGTGGCCCTCGGTGACGGACTCGCTCGTGAAGAGGAGCCGGTCGGTGGCGAAGAAGCTCATCGACATCGCTACGTCCCCGCCTTCCACGAGCTCGCGTAGGCCTTCTGCTCGTCGGTCATCGCGTCGATGCGCATGCCCATCGCCTCGAGCTTCAGGCGGGCGATGCCCTCATCGAGCTCGCGCGGGACAGCGTAGACCGCCTTCTCGAGCGCCTTGCCCTCGCGGATGAGGTGCTCGACGGCGAGGGCCTGGTTCGCGAAGGACATGTCCATGACCGCCGGCGGGTGCCCCTCCGCCGCGGCGAGGTTGACGAGGCGCCCGTCGGCGAGGACGACCGCGGTGCGTCCGCTCGGCAGGCGGTACTCGTTCACGAAGGGCCGCAGCTCGCGGCAGCCGGTCGCCTGCGAGGCGAGCCACGCGAGGTCGATCTCGTCGTTGAAGTGCCCGGCGTTCGCGAGGATCGCGCCGTCCCGGAGGTTCGCGAGCGCCTCGCGGCCGATGACGTTCACGTTGCCGGTCGCGGTGACGAGGAGGTCGGAGCGCGCCGCGGCCTCGGCGATGGTCGTGACCTCGAAGCCGTCCATGGCCGCCTCGAGCGCGCGCAGCGGGTCGATCTCGGTGACGAGGGTGATCGCGCCCATGCCGCGCAGGCGCGCGGCGATGCCGCGGCCCACCCAGCCGTACCCCGCGACCGCGGCGGTCTTGCCGGCGATGAGGAGGTTCGTCGCGCGGATGATGCCGTCGACGGCGGACTGGCCGGTGCCGTAGCGGTTGTCGAACAGGTGCTTCGTGAGCGCGTCGTTCACCGCGATGATCGGGTACGCGAGGATCCCCTCGCCCGCCATCGCCCGCAGGCGGTTCACGCCGGTGGTCGTCTCCTCGGTGCCGCCGCGCACCTTCGGCAGCAGCTCGCGGCGCTTCGTGTGGAGCTCGGTGACGAGGTCCGCGCCGTCGTCCATGGTGATCTCGGGCTCGGTCGCGAGGACGGCGTTGATGTGCGAGTAATAGGTGTCGCGGTCCTCGCCCTTGCGGGCGAACGTGGCGATGCGCTCGTCGGCGACGAGGGACGCGGCGACGTCGTCCTGCGTCGAGAGCGGGTTCGACGCGCACAGCGCGACGTCGGCGCCGCCGTCGCGGAGCGCGAGCATGAGGTTCGCGGTCTCCGCGGTCACGTGGAGGCACGCGCCGATGCGCAGGCCGCGGAAGGGCTTCTCCTTCGCCAGGCGCCCGCGGATGCGCGAGAGGACGGGCATCTCGCGCGCGGCCCAGACGATGCGGCGGCCGCCGAGCTGCGCGAGGCCGAGGTCGTTGACGTCGTGGGCCCTCGTCTTCGTTGTCACTGCCTTCTCCAGATGTTCGTGATGCGCTCCCAGGGTGCCCGCCGCACGGCGGGCCCCTCGATGAACGTCGCGTGGGTGCGGTAGCCGAGGCGCTCGTAGACGCGCGTGGCCGCCGCGTTGTCGCGGCGGACGTTGAGGACGACGTCGCGGTGCTCCGCGAGCGCGGCCGCGGTCACCGCGGAGGTGACCGCCGTGGCCATGCCCCGGCCGCGGTACGCGAGGCGCGTGAGGACGTTCCCGACGGCGGCGACGCCCGCCTGCCGCGAGCGCACGTGCGTGCCCGCCGCGGCGGCGATGCGGCCCCCGTCGTAGACGGCGAAGTAGATCTCGCGCGCCAGGCGCTCGGCGGTGAAGTGCGCGCGCGAGGCCTCGCCGTACAGCTCGACGAGGTCCGCCTGGTGCTCGGGGCCGAGCCGGGTGAGCGGGTGGTCCGCGCGCGGGACGAAGCGGTCGCGGTCCACGGTCATGCGCTGCATGACGTCGGCGCGCTCGAGCCGGTACGCCTGCTCCACCGCGATGCGCCCGTGCGGCGGGAAGGACACGACGAGGCGCGGCTTGCGCACGACGCGGAAGACCTCGGCGAGCGCCTCGGCCTCCCCCATCGCGAAGCACGGCCGGAACGGGAGGACCTCGACGAGGAGCGCCGCCGCGACGACGTCGCCGCCGCGCCGGGCGACCCACCACCGCGCCGTGTCGACGTTCTCGGGGTCGAGGTCGGCGAGCGCGTACGCCGCGAGGAGGCGGTCGCGCTCGAAGAAGGCGCGCACGTCCGCGGCGGGAGCGCGTTCGTCGATGCGGATCTCGGGCACGAGCGGCGCCGCGGTCACATGTCCTCCGACGGGATGGATGTGGACCGAGCGGGGCTCCGCTGTCCCAGGTGCTGGAAGTGTAACGCTAGTACTGGATGAGGGTCGCGATGTCGTAGCCCTGCAGGCGGTCGCGGCCCTTCAGGAACTTGAGCTCTATGAGGAACGCGAGGGCCACGATGTCCCCCTGCAGCTGCTTCACGAGGTCGATCGTGCCGGCCACGGTGCCGCCCGTGGCGAGGAGGTCGTCCACGATGAGCACCTTCTGCCCCGGCGTGATGGCGTCCCTGTGCATCTCGAGCGTCGCCGACCCGTACTCGAGGTCGTATTCGACGCTCACGACCTCCGACGGCAGCTTGCCGAGCTTGCGCACCGGCACGAAGCCGACGCCGAGGGCGTACGCGATCGGCGCCCCGAAGATGAGCCCGCGCGACTCCATGCCCACGACAACGTCGGCCTGCTTGCCGCGCACCCGCGCGAGGAGGTCGTCGATCGCCGCCTTGAAGGCGGGCCCATCCCGCAGGAGCGTGGTGATGTCCTTGAAGAGGATCCCCGGCTTGGGGAAGTCGGGGACGTCGCGGATCAGCGCGGCGAGATCCGCCGGGCTCGTCGGCACGGCCCGCATTATGGGGCGCGCTCTTCGGGTGACGGCGGCCTGTCCAGGTGAGCGTCGTCGAACAGCGCCTCGACGCGGTAGGTGACGCCGTCGGTCCGGACGATGGTGATGTCCGTGTTCCGCGTCGGGGCGTGATGGCGGTAGAGCTTCGGCAGCAGGCCGAGGAAGTGGCTGACGAGGATGCGCGTGATCCCGCCGTGCCCGACGACGCACACCGTCCCCCCGGCGTGCTCCGACACGATGCGATCGACGGCCCGCTTCGCCCGCTGGAACGCCTGCTCGAGCGACTCACCTCCGGGCCACTGCACGAACGAGTCTGGCGTCCAGTCGGGACGCGTCCGCAGGTCCTCGAACAGCCTCCCCTCGGCCTCACCGACGTCGATCTCGGCGAGGTCCGGGTGGACCTCGACGCGAAGGCCGTGCCGTCGGGCGGTCGCCTCGGCGGTGTCGCGCGCGCGGCGGAGGTCGCTCGAGACGACGTGGTCGAACCGGACCCGGGAGAGCACCTCGGCGACCGCCTCCGCCTGCTGCCGGCCCCTGGGGGTGAGCGGGCTGTCCATCCGGCCCGCGAAGCGTCCCGCCGCGTTCGCCTCGCTCTCGCCGTGACGGACGAGGTACAGCGTCGTCTCCCGCCCGGTCATACCCCGAGCTTCCCCGCCACGTCGCTCCAGCCGCGCACGCGCTCGATGCGCTCGTGCGCGATGTCGCGGTTCCAGGGATGGTCGAAGAGGAACACGCGGATGCCCGCCTCGGCGAGCGCGAGGGAGATGACGCGGTCGTCCTCGCAGAAGGCCTCGAGCGCGAGCTCCTCGGCGAGCCGCACCTTGTACCGCGCCGAGCTGTCGGGGTCGTAGCGGCCGCGCGGGCGCGCCGGGTCGAAGTCGCCCGCCGGCTTCAGGTGGACGGCCTTCGCGTGGTCGAGGATGCCCTTCTCGCGGAGCCACGTCTCCGTGACGACCCGCCGCTTCTCGGCGCGCGCGGTGATGAAGTACAGCTCGTGCCCCGCCTGGACGAGCTGCTCGAGCACGACCGGGCAGTCCGCGTACGGCTCGAGCGAGCCGAAGAAGTCGCTCTCGTAGATGCGCGTGCGGAAGCGGTCGATCTCCTCCTCCGGCACGCCGGTGCGGTCGTTCAGCACTTGCCAGCCCGGCTCGTGCGGGAGCTCCACGTCGTACTCGGCCGCGAACCGGCGGAGGTACGGCACGGCGCACTCCGCCACGACGTCGTCGATGTCGATCCCGAGCCTCATTCCGACCCTCGCTCGGGATCGACCCTCGCTCGGGCCCCGGTGCTCGACCTCGTCTGCGCCTCGGTCTGCGCGCCGGGGAGACGGATGATCTCTAGGAGACGAGTGAGCGCGTCGCGGCGGTCGCCGCGGATCTCGAGGATGCCCACCTTGATCTGCCGCTGCCCGAGCTGCGCGCGCTGGAACGCCTGGCGGACGGCGCGCTTCTGCGCCTCGGTCGCGTCGGCGGCGAGCGTGACGCGGATCTCCGGCCCGCGCGCGCGGACGTCGACCGCACCCGCGCGGATGGCGCGCAGCTTCACCTCTACGCCGTAGAGCAGGTTGCGCACCGGCTCCGGCGGCGGGCCGTAGCGGTCGCGCAGCTCGTCGCGCAGCGCGGAGAGGTCGTCGAGCTCGCGCAGCTCGGCGATGCGGCGGTACGTCTCCAGCTTGCGCTGCCGGCTCGGGATGTAGTCGTCGGGGATCGCGGTCGAGAGCGCGAGGTCGACGACGACCTCGGGGAGCTCCGCCGCCTTCGGCGCGCCGCGCAGCTCGTCGATCGACTCGTGGAGGAGCTGCGTGTACAGCTCGAAGCCCACCGCGGCCACGTGGCCGTGCTGCTCCGCGCCGAGGATGTTCCCGGCGCCGCGGATCTCGAGGTCCTGCATGGCGATCTTGAAGCCAGCGCCGAGGTCGCTCGCCTCGAACACCGCCTGGAGGCGCGTGCGCGCGTCGTCGGAGAGGCGCTCGTGCTTGTCGTGGAGAAGGTACGCGTAGGCCTTCTCCGTGCTGCGGCCGACGCGGCCGCGGAGCTGGTACAGCTGCGCGAGCCCGAGCTGGCCCGCGCGGTCGATGACGATCGTGTTCACGTTCGGGATGTCGAGGCCCGACTCGATGATCGTCGTGCAGACGAGGACGTCGAAGTCGCCGTCGGCGAACGCGACCATGACCTTCTCGAGCTGGCGCTCGTGCATCTGGCCGTGCGCGACGACGAAGCGGGCCCGCGGCACGAGCTTCCGGAGGCGCTCGGCCTCCTGCTCGATGCCCATGACGCGGTTGTGGACGTAATACACCTGCCCGCCGCGGTCGAGCTCGCGGTGGATGGCGTCCTTCAGGAGCTCGTTCGTCTTCTCGACGACGCGCGTCTCGATCGGCTGCCGGTCCTCGGGCGGCGTCTCGATGCTGCTGATGTCGCGGATGCCGGAGAGCGCCATGTGCAGCGTGCGCGGGATGGGCGTCGCGGTCATGGAGAGGACGTGCACCTCGGTGCGCATCTGCTTCAGGCGCTCCTTGTGCTTCACGCCGAAGCGGTGCTCCTCGTCGATGACGAGGAGGCCGATGTCGCGGAACCGCACGTCCTTCTGGAGGATCCGGTGCGTGCCGACGACGACGTCGACGTCGCCGGCGGCGATGCGCGCGGCGATCTCCTTCTGCTCGGCGGGCGTCCGGAAGCGTGAGAGCATCTCCACCTTCACCGGGAAGGTCTCGAGCCGCTCGCAGAACGTCTCGTAGTGCTGCTGCGCGAGCACCGTCGTCGGGACGAGGACCGCCACCTGCTTGCCGTCCTGCACCGCCTTGAACGCCACGCGCAGCGCGACCTCGGTCTTCCCGTACCCCACGTCGCCGACGACGAGGCGGTCCATCGGCCGCGGCTTCTCCATGTCGCGCTTCGTGTCCTCGATGGCCTGGAGCTGGTCGGGCGTCTCGGTGAAGGGGAACGCGTTCTCGAGCTCGACCTGCCAGGGCGTGTCGGCCGACATCGCGACGCCGCGCACCGTCTCGCGCTCGGCGTACAGGCGCAGGAGCTCGCGCGCGATGTCCTCGGCGGCCTTCTTCGCGCGGCGCTTCGTCCGGAGCCAGTCCGTCCCGCCCATCGACGAGAGCGCCGGCGGCGCCCCGCCGATGTAGCGCGTGATCTTGTCGATGCGCTCGGTCGGCAGCGACGTCACCCCGTCGGCGAACCGCAGCTCGAGGTACTCGCGCACGACGCCGGCGACCTCGCGCTCGAAGAACCGCTCGAACAGCGCGATGCCGCGGTCCTCGTGCACGACGTGGTCGCCGGGCTTCAGGTCGGAGAGGAGCGACCCGAGCGCGACGCGGCGGCGCCGGCGCACGGGATGGCGGGGCTTGCGGAACCCGAAGATCTCGGCGTCGGTGAAGACGCGCACTCCCAGGTCGGGGAGCGCGAAGCCCTCCGCGAGGGGCACGTGGAGGAGCGCGAGCGCGCCCGCGGCCGGCGGGTCGGCGAGGTCGTCGCGCGGCGTGGCGGCGATGTCGCGCTCGCCGAGGAGGTCCGCGAGGCGCGCGGCCTGCGGCGTCGCGACGATGCGCGTGTCCGTCCCGCCGCCGGCGACCTCGCGCAGGAACGTGTCGAGCCGGCC
>VGOU01000016.1 GCA_016875795.1 Chloroflexota bacterium
GTGCCGTCGTCGGCGGGCGGCCGCCGGGGACCGGCGCGCTCGCCGAAGAGCCGGCGCAGCGTCGCGCCGAGCCCGATCCCCGCGACGCCCATGCGCTCGAGCGAGACCCCTTCCGAGAGGAGCGCCCGGCGCTCGCTCGTGAGCCGGAGGACGAGCAGCGCGGCGAGGAGGACCGCGACCGCGCCGATGAGCAGCTCGACGGCAGCGGAGACGTACGGGCGCAGTTCCTCCATGTCGCGCATGCGCCGCAGGTCGTCGAGCGGATCCGGCGCCGGCGCGGCCTCCTGCGGGCCGTCGCGGCGGCCGAAGCGCTCGCGCAGCCACAGGATGACGTTGATCGCGTACGAGGCGAGGTAGCCGAGGGGCAGGAGGATGACGAGCAGGACGGCGCGCACGGCGGGGCCGATGACGCCCATCGCGGCGGCCATGAGCGACTCGATCGACGGGAGCGCGACGGCCACCGCGACCGCGAGCGTGCCGAGGGCGAAGGCCGTGCCCGTCGCCGACGATCCGCTCTGCTTCCCGTGCACTTGCGTCGCGAGCGAGAGCTCCTCGGCGCTGCGCGCGAGCGACAGCGCGACCGCTCCGGCGCACGCGACGGCGAGCGCGATCACCGTGAGCGCGCCGCGGTCGATCGGCCCGGCGACGAGCGCGGCCACGACGATGGCGGCGAGCCCGATGAGCGCGTCGTTCCGCACCGCGCGCCAGCGCTGGAGCCCGCGCGCGATGGTGAGCGACCGCCAGAGCCAGACTTCGCCGAGGATGCCGAAGCCGATCGCGCGTCCGAGGATCGCCACCGAGTCGGCGCCGACGGCGCGCTGGCTCATGCCCCACACGGTCCAGCCGGCCATCACGGCGGCCACGAGGGCGGCGCTCTGCCGCGCCGTGCCGCGCTCGCGCAGGATCGAGACGAGGACGAGCGTCAGTCCGAAGAGCGCGGCGGTCGTGACGCTCAGGGACAGCGGGTCCCGGCCGAGGGTCATCGCGTGCAGCACCGCCGCGAGGCACGCGAGGGCCGCCGCCTCGCTCAGGGCGCGCGACGCGAGGATGAGGAGGTAGGCGCGCCGGTCACCCCGCACGTCGCGCCTCCGGCCGGCCGGCCTCGGAGAGCAGGACGACGGGGATGTCCGCGGAGCGCAGGTGCGCCACGACACCGGGCGCGGGGGCGTCCTTCGCGACCACGAGCACCCGGTGCGCCGAGCGGCGCAGGACGACGAGGGCCGCGGCGAGGCGCGGTCGCACGTTCGGCGTCACCGCGATGAGCGTCGCTCCGGTGGGCAACCGGCCGCGCTCCCGCAGGAACACCGTCTCGGGCGCCGCGCCCGCGTAGGGGCCGAGGCGCGCGAGGATGTCGAGGCAGCGCATCTGCGCGCGGGGCCCGCGCGAGAGCGCCGAACGCGGGCGCTCGTGCGTGATGTCGTCGAGCCCGTTCGTGATGAGCCCCACCTGCCGGCCGGCGCCGGCCGCGAGCCGGATGAGCTCGGCCGTCGCCGCGATGACGAGCTCGGCTCCGTCGGGGTCGACCTGGACCCAGTACTGCTCGTACGACGCGACGTTCACGAGGAAGACCGAGTCGAGGCTCGTGGCGGGCTCGTACACCTTCGTGTGCAGCGCGCGCAGGCGGGCGGACGCCTTCCAGTGGATCTCCTTCACCGGGTCGCCGCCGCGGTACTCCCGCACGCCGCGGAAGCGGAGCGGGTCGGGCACGAGCCCGCGGCGCGTGACCGACTCGGCGACCGGGCGGAGCGAGGCGAGGTGCCGGTCCACGAGCGGGGCGGGAGCGGGGTGCGCGACGATCTCGAGGGCGACCTCGACGCGGCGCTCCTCGGAGACGAAGCCGAGCCAGTCGCCGGCGCGGATGCGCATCGGTCCGACGACGTACGCGCCGCGGCGGCTGACGACGAGCGGGAACCGCAGCGTCACCTTCTCGCGCGCGCGCGGCGCGAAGCTGGCGCTCGCGCTGGTCGCCGGAAGGCTCGTGCCGGACCGCGGCGGGGCGATCCCTTCGGGAAGGTCGACCTTGACCTCCATCCACGGGACCGGGAGCGGCTTGTGGTTCGTCAGCCGGACCGTGAGCGTGGCCGTCTCGCCCGCGATGAGCCGGCCCGGCTCGAGCGACACGTCCACGTCGACCGCGACGAGCGCGAGCCGGCCGGTCACCTCAACGAGCACCCAGGCGACGAGGCCGGCGGCCGCGACGACGATGACCGCGGGCGAGCGCGTGAGCGCCGCGAGCACGAGGACGGCGATGACCTCGATCCACGGGAACTCGCCGAGCCGCGCGCGCAGCGTGCCGACCATGGCGGCCTAGCCGGCCGCGGCCTGCTCCGCGGCCACGGGGACCCGCGCGAGGATCTCGCCGACGACCCGATCGGCGGTGCGGCCGCGCATCTGCGCCGCGGCGTCGAGGAACAGGCGATGGCGGAGCACGGCGGGCGCCTGTGACTTCACGTCGTCCGGCAGCGCGAACTCGCGCCCGCGCATCGCCGCGTGCGCCTGCGTCGCGCGGAACAGCGCGAGCGCCGCCCGTGGGCTCGCGCCGAGGTCGACGCCCTCGGCACCGCGGGTCGCGCGCACGATGTCGACGACGTACCGCCGCACCGCGTCCCCGATGCGCACGGAGCGCACGGCGGCGCGCAGCTCGGCGATGCGGTCGCGGTCGAAGAGCGGCGTGAGCGTGTCGGTGGCCACCTGCTGGGGACCGTGCACCCGTAGGATGCGGTCCTCCTCATCCGCGCTCGGGTAGCCGAGCTCCATCTGGAGGAGGAAGCGGTCGAGCTGGGCCTCGGGCAGCGGGAAGGTGCCCTCGAGCTCGACGGGGTTCTGGGTGGCGATGACGAAGAACGGCTCGGGGAGGCGGTGCGTCACCTCGTCGACGGTCACCTGGCCCTCCTGCATCGCCTCGAGGAGCGCGGACTGCGCGCGGGGTGTCGCGCGGTTGATCTCATCGACGAGCACGACGTTCGACAGGAGGGGGCCCGGCCGGTACTCGAAGCGGGACGTGCGCTGGTCGTATATCGAGACCCCCGTCACGTCCGACGGCACGAGGTCGGGAGTGCACTGGATCCGGCGGAACTCGAGGTCGAGGGAGCGCGCGACCGCGCGGGCGAGCGTGGTCTTCCCCACTCCGGGCACGTCATCGAGCAGGACGTGCCCGCCGGTGAGGAGCGCCGCGAACAGCTGCTCGGCGACCCGGTCCTTGCCGACGACGACCGTGCCGACCTGCCGGACGAGGCGCTCCGCGGCCTCCCGGACCGCCGCGACGGTCATAGGGGGAGGGCGGAGCGGCGCGGCCGCGTCGCGCGCGGGGACGCGGCGCGGGCGAGCGCGAGCGCCAGGCCGAGGAAGGCCCCCGCGAGATGGAGCCCGTGCGTCGACGCGTCGGCGGTGCCGCTCGCGAACGGCGAGTCGAGGGGCTTGTCCGCCTTCCCGGCCGCCGGGCGCTCCTCGGGCCGCTCGCGCTCGTCCTTCTTCCCCTGCGGCAGGACGACGCCGGGGATCGGGCCCACGGCGGCCGTGCCCGATGCCGCGCCGGACATGCCCGCGGCGGCGAGCGGCGCCGACCCCGGGTCGAGGAAGGCGGGCTCGGCCTGGCCGACGCTGTGCCCGAGGCGCCAGATCCGCAGCGCGCTGAAGAGGATCACCGCCTCGAGCACCGCCGTCGCGAGGCGCAGCGCGACCGACTCGACGGGCTTCGGCCCGAACGCTGCCGCGGTGACCGGCCGCTCGACCACGACGCGTACGTGGACGGGTCCGTGCTCGCGGCCGCGGCGTCGAGGTAGCCGGCGGCGAAGAAGAGGATCGACGCCATGACGATGAGCGGGACCGCGGGCCGAAGCGCGTTGGCCATCTAGCGCTCGGTCCCCACGGCGACGGAATGGTAGGCCTCCGGCCGGCTGTGGCCCTTCGCGCGACGGGCCTCGAGGCGAGGGATCGTGGACTCCGGTACGCGCACGCCGCCGAGCGGCGCGCCGTGGGCTCCGCGGCCGTGGAAGTCGCTCCCGCCCGTCGGTATGAGGTCGTGCTCCGCGGCGAGGCGCAGGTAGCGGACCGTCGCCTCGGGCGTGTGTGAGCCGTAGTAGCACTCCATGCCCGCGAGCCCCGCCTCCACCAGCTGCGGCAGCAGCCGCTCGAGGTCGGTGACCGTGCCCGGATGCGCGAGCGAGGGCACGCCGCCGTGCTCACGGACGAGCCGCACCGCCTCGTGCGGCGTCAGGCCGACCCGCGCGACGTACGCCGGCGAGTCCTTGCTGATGAGCGTGGAGAACGCGGCGTCGTACGCCGGCACGTGTCCCGCCTCGAACAGCGCCTGGGCGAGGTGCGGCCGCCCGAGCGCGCCGCCCTGGGCGATCTCCAGGACCCGTTCGAGGCGCACCGGGTAGCCGAGCGCGTTCAGCTTCTCGACCATGAGCTCGATCCGCCGGCCGCGGTGCTCGCGCAGCCACCGCAGGCGCTCCTCGAGGGCGGGGTCCTGCGGGTCGAGGAAGTAGCCGAGCACGTGGACGTCGCCCCACTCGGACTCCGTGTTCAGCTCGGTCGAGGGGATGACGCGCACCCCGAGCCGCTCGCCCTCGACGATGGCCTCGGCCGCGCCGGCGAGCGTGTCGTGGTCCGACAGCGCCTGGATGCGCACGCCCCGCGCCGCGGCGCGGCGCACCACCTCGGCGGGCTCGTACGCGCCATCGGAGCGCAGCGAGTGCGTGTGCAGGTCGACGGGGTAGCCGAGCGGCTCGCTCACCCCGGGTGCTCGCGGTCGATGCGCACGATGCTCCGCGCGCGCCCCGTCGCGTCATCGACGTCGATGAGCACGCTGTTGAACACCGCCGGCCCCTCGGCCGTCTCGAAGCGCTTCGGGATCATCGTGCGGAACCGCTCGAGGATGATGTCGGTGCGCACGCCGAGCACGGAGTCCCGCGGGCCGACCATGCCCGTGTCCGAGACGTACGCGGTCCCGCCCGGCAGCACGCGCGCGTCGGCGGTCGGGACGTGTGTGTGGCTCCCGACGACGGCCGAGAAGCGCCCGTCGAGGTGCCAGCCCATCGCGACCTTCTCGCTCGTCGCTTCGGCGTGCCAGTCGAGGATGCGGACCTTCGGCGCGGTATCCCCGAGCTCCGCGAGGAGCGCGTCGAGCGCGCGGAAGGGGTCGTCGTACGGGTTCATGAAGACCCGGCCGAGGGCGTTCACGACGAGGGCGCCCTTCGCCATCATCCACCCGCGGCCCGGGTTGCCGGGCGGCAGGTTGAGCGGGCGGATGCAGAAGTCGAGCTGGTCGATCTCGCTGACGAACGAGCGCTGGTCCCACACGTGGTTGCCGTTCGTCACGACGTCCGCGCCGGCGGCGCGCAGCTCGTGCGCGAGCGCGGCCGTCAGGCCGGCGCCGCCCGCGGCGTTCTCGCCGTTCGCGATCACGAGATCAGCGCCCGTCTCGCGGCGGAGGCCCGGCAGCAGCGCCTGCACGGCCTCGCGGCCGGGCCGTCCGACGACGTCGCCGACGAACAGGACACGCACCTACTTCGCGTATTCGACCGCGCGCGTCTCCCGGATGACCGTGATCTTGATCTGCCCTGGGTACTGCAGCTGCTCCTGGATCCGCTGCGAGATGTCGCGCGCCAGGCGCATGGCCGTGAGGTCGTCGATCTCCTCGGGCTTCACGATGACCCGTACCTCGCGGCCGGCCTGGATGGCGTACGACCTCTCGACCCCCTGGAACCCGTTCGCGATGGCCTCGAGCTCCTGGAGCCGCTGGATGTAATTCGAGACGATCTCGCTGCGCGCCCCGGGCCGCGCGGCACTGATGGCGTCCGCGGCCGAGATGAGGGTGCCGACCATGGTGACCGGCTCGACGTCGCCGTGATGGCCGACGACGCCGTCGATGACCGCCTGCGGGAAGCCGTAGCGCTTCAGGAGCTCGCCGCCGATGAGCGTGTGCGGCCCTTCGACCTCGTGGTCGATCGACTTCCCGATGTCGTGCAGGAGCCCCGCCCGCTTCATCGTCTGGACGTCGTAGCCCGTCTCCGCCGCGAGCATGCCCGCGACGTGCGCGACCTCGACCGAGTGGCGGAGCACGTTCTGGCCGTACGAGGTGCGGAACGCGAGGCGGCCGAGGAGCTTCACGAGGTCCGGGTGGAGGCCGGCGATGCCGACCTCGTAGACCGCGCTCTCGCCCGCCTCGCGGACGGTCTGGTCGATCTCCGTGCGGGCCTTCGCGACCGACTCCTCGATGCGCGCCGGATGGATCCGGCCGTCGACGAGCAGCCGCTCGAGCGCGCGCTTCGCGACCTCGCGGCGGATCGGGTCGAACCCGGACAGCACGACCGTCTCGGGCGTGTCGTCGATGATCACGTCGACGCCGGTGAGCTGCTCGAGCGTGCGGATGTTACGGCCCTCGCGGCCGATGATCCGGCCCTTCAGGTCGTCGCTCGGCAGGCTGACGCTCGTGACGGTGTGCTCGGCGGTGTGGTCGGCCGCGTACCGCTGGAGCGCCATGGTGATGATGTCCCGCGCCCGGTCGTCGGACCGCTCGCGGTACTCCTGCTCGATCTCGCGCACCCGGCGGTTCGCCGCGTCGCGGACCTCCTCCTCGATCTGCTCGAGGAGGACCTGCCGCGCCTCGTCCTGGGTGAGGCCGGCGACCCGCGCGAGCTCGGCCTTCTGCTCGTCCTGCAGGCGGGCGATCTCGGCGCGCTCCGCCTCGAGCTCCTTCTCCTTCTCGCCGAGGCGCCGGTCCCGCGCCTCGACCCGCTCGACCTTCGTGTCGAGCTGCTCGTCCTTCTTGTCGAGCCGCGCCTCGTAGCGCTGGAGCTCGGCGCGCCGCTCACGGTCCTCTGACTCGCGCTGTTTCGCGATGCGGAGGGCCTCGTCCTTGGCCTCGAGGATGATCCCCTTCTGCTTGTCGCGCGCCTCGGCGAGCAGGCGGTCGGCGTTCGCCCGCGCCGTCTGCTCGGAGGACAGGGCGATGGCGCGGCGGAGCAGCAGGGCGATCCCGAAGCCGACGAGACCCGCGACGAGGGCCACGAGGCCCGCGACGAGTGGCTCGGGCATGGCAGTCCCTTTCTCGATCCTTTGGCCCGCGCCTCGGTCCGACCGTCGCTCGGGCGACGCCCTCGCGCGGACCCGGGTGCTCGACCTCGTCTTCGCCTCGGTCTGCGCGCCCGGGGAACGGTCGGTCTCCGGCGCGGAACGGTCACAGGGGCGGCGTGCCCCCGTGGCCGGTCTTGATCACAGTGTGTAGTGACGGCGATGGTACATCTGTTCCCCCCGGGTGCGCGCCTGCTGCTCGCGAACGGCTATCTGGCCACCGTTCCCCTCGGCTTCCAGATGGTCGTCGTGCCCCTCTACCTCGCGCGGGCCGGGCTCGATCCGGCCTTCATCGGCCTGCTCTTCACCGTCTCGGGGCTCGTCACGTCCGCGCTCGTGGCGGTCTCGGGCATGCTCGCGGACCGATTCGGGCGTAGCCGCTTCCTCATCGCCGGGACGGCCCTGCCGATCCCGAGCTACCTCATCCTGGCCCTCACCACGGACCCCGCGTGGCTCGTCGTCGCCGCGGCTCTCGGCGGCGTCGGGCTCGCGAACGGCGCGGCCGGCGCGCTCACCGTCGCGAGCTTCGACGCGCTCCTCGCCGAGCGCACGGCCGAGTCGCGGCGGACGCGCGTGTTCGCGTCCGCGCAGGCCCTCTGGAACCTCGCGCTCGCGACCGGCGCGGCGTTCGCGGGCGTGCCGCTCCTCCTCGCGCCGGCCGGGGCGACGCCGCTCGGCGCGTACCGCCCCGCGTTCCTCGTCGCCGTCGTCATCGCGACGCTCGCGACGCTCCTCGTGTTGCCGGTGCGCGACCTGCACGGGCGCGACCGCGAGCGCCCGGTCCACCTCCTCCCCCGCTCCTCGGTGCGCCCGATCGCCACGTACAGCCTCGCCATCGGGCTCCTCGGGTTCGGCCTCGGCGTCGCGGTGCAGCTCATGCCGCTCTGGCTGAACCTCCGGTTCGGGTCCACGGAAGCGGACCTCGCGCCGTGGTACTCGCTCTCGCAGTTCATCTCGATCGCGAGCGTCGCGGTCGTGCCGTGGCTCGACCGCGCGTTCGGCGCCCACCGCAGCGTGCTCGGCATGCAGCTGATGTCGGGGACGATGCTCGCGCTCATCGTGATCGCGCCGGTCTTCACCGTGGCCACGTCGCTCTTCGTCGTGCGCAGCCTCCTCACGAACCTCTCGTGGCCGTTCCAGCAGTCGCTGCTCATGGGCGCCGTCGAGCCGCGCGAGCGCGCGTCGGCGGCCGGGATCGGCTTCGCCGTGTGGGGCCTCGCGAACGCGGTCGGCCCCGCGGTCGCCGGCGTCCTCCTCGCGACCGGCGTCCTCGCGCTGCCGGTCCTCGCGGGGGCGGTCGCCTATGCCGGGGCGGGCGTCGTGTTCGGCGTCGGCTTCGGGCGCATCAGGCGGGTCCCTTCCGCGGACGCGCCTGCGTCGCTGCCGGGATAGCGGCCGGACACCGTGGGTGCCGGTAGCCTGACGGGCCGTGGCGACCATCCGTCCGGATGAGCGGCGCCTCGAGGAGCCTCTCCTTACGGAGCTCGTGGGCGGGCTCGAGGGCTGGGCGAGCGATGGCACGCGGCTCGAGAAGACATTCGTCAGGAAGGGCTGGAAGAGCGCCGTGGCGTTCGTGAACGCCGTCGCCGACGCGGCGACGGCGGCCGATCACCATCCGGACATCCACCTCGAGGGCTACAAGCGGGTGCGCGTCGTCCTGACGACGCGCATCAGCAAGGGCATCAGCCAGGCGGACATCGGCCTCGCGAGCGCGATCGACCGGCTGGCGGGAGCCGTGACGTCGACAGGGCGCTGACGGTCGAGCCCCCTACCGGGACATCGCCCACGTCTCCAGCGCGATCGTCGGGAGCATCGCCGCCTGGTACGCATGGCGGGCCCACCGACGCACGGCGGGACCGATCACCCCCGTCCGCACCCTCATTCGGACGATCGGCCTGCTCCTCCTCGCCATCGCGACGCAGGGAGCCCTCGCGCTGCGCTAGTCAGGCACCGTGCCGCCTCGATCCTCCTCCTCGGGATGCGCGATCGCCTCTTCGATCGTGTCATAGGAGAAGCCGCGCGCCGCGAGGTACTGGTGGATCTTGCGCTTCCGCTCATGCTCTGCCATCGCCTGCCAGCGCGTGATCGGCCGGCGGATGACCTCGCGCGCGCGCTTCACCTCCGCATCGGGCTCGCGGTCGCCCATCGCGAGCTCGATCGACTCGCGTGACACGCCCTTCTCGAGGAGCTCGCTCATGATCGCGCGCTTCCCCTTCGGGCGGAACCGGTCGCGCTGCTCGATCCAGTAGCGCGCGAACGCCTCGTCGTCGATGTAGCGCTGCGCGCGCAGCCGGTCGATCCCCTTGTCGATCGCCGGGTCGTCGAAGCGCTTCGTCCGGAGGTGACGACGGATCTCGGCGACGCTGCGCGGACGCGGACCGAGGAAGCGGACGGCGGCGTCGTACGCGTCACCCGTCGCGGCTGCGGGCGGGCGGCGCCTCCCGAGCGTCGCTATTCGTCCCCTGCGGCCGCGATCGCGGCGTTGCCGGACCGCTCGCGGATCTTCCCCTCGACCTCGCCCGCGACGTCGGGGTGGTCGCGGAAGAACTGCTTCGCGTTCTCGCGTCCCTGGCCGAGGCGTGTCTCGCCGTGGTTCAGCCACGCGCCGTACTTGGACAGCACCCCGGTGGCGAGGCCCATGTCGATGAGCCCGCCCTCGCGCGAGATGCCCTCGGTGGCGAGGATCTCGATCTCGGCGATGCGGAACGGTGGCGCGACCTTGTTCTTGACCACCTTCACCTTGACCCGGCGGCCGATGACCTCGGTCCCGTTCTTGATCGGCTCGATCGGGCGCACGTCGAGGCGCTGGGACGCGTAGAACTTCAGCGCGCGGCCACCCGTCGTCGTCTCCGGATTCCCGAACAGGACCCCGATCTTCTCGCGCAGCTGGTTGATGAAGATGACGGTCGTCTTCGTCTTCGACACGGTCCCGGTGATCTTGCGCAGCGCCTGGCTCATGAGGCGCGCCTGGAGACCCATGTGCGCGTCGCCCATCTCGCCCTCGATCTCGGCCTTCGGCACGAGCGCGGCGACCGAGTCGATGACGACGAGGTCGACGGCACCGGACCGCACGAGCGTGTCCGCGATCTCGAGCGCCTGCTCGGCGTTGTCCGGCTGCGAGACGAGGAGCTCGTCGGTGTTCACTCCGCAGATGCGCGCCCAACCGGCGTCGAGCGCGTGCTCGGCGTCGATGAACGCCGCCGTCCCGCCCGCGCGCTGCACGCTCGCGGCGGTGCTCAGCGCCACGGTCGTCTTGCCCGAGGCCTCCGGACCGTAGATCTCGATGACGCGGCCGCGCGGGAGGCCGCCGACCCCGAGGGCGAGGTCGAGCGGGAGCGAGCCGGTGGAGATCACGTCGATGCGCTCGCCGGCGGTGCCGCCGAGCTTCATGATCGAGCCCTTCCCGAACTGCTTCTCGATCATGGAGATGGCCTGGTCGATCGCCTTGGACCGCTCCGTCACAGCCATGTCCAACTTCCTCTTTCAGACGTCGTCGCGAAAGCGCTCATTCGGCGTCGCCTTGCTCGAGGAAGCGTCGGCAAGGGTCCGCAAAAGGACCGCCTAGAAGTCGCGCTCTTTGCGCTTCGGCTTGATGACCTCGAACGTCATCGACTCCACCGGAGCGGTCGTCGTGCGCTTCTTCAGCTCCCTCTCGAGCTGCTCCTTGGACTTCTTCTTCTGCTTCTTGTCCTTCGGGCTACCGCCACCGCTCGGCATCGGGCACACCCCTTCCCTTTCGTGGCCGAACGATACCTCCCCGGCCCCTCCATATGATGCCGCCGATGCCGCGCAGCGCACGCGTCACGACGCGCACCGGGGACCGCGGCGACACGTCGCTGTTCGGCAAGGGCCGGGTACGCAAGACCGACCCGCGCATCGAGGCGCTCGGCGACCTCGACGAGACCCAGGCCGCCCTCGGGCTCGCGCGCGCGACGATGCGCGGGCGCGAGAAGGCGCTCGTCCTGGACCTCCAGCGCGGGCTCTACCTGGCGATGTCGGAGGTGGCGACGTCCCGCGCGCGCCTCGCGCGGCCGAGCGCGCGGATCGACGCGGACGCCGTCCGCGAGCTCGACGAGGCCGTCGAGCGCCTGCGCGCGAGGGCCGACGTGGCCGGCCGCTTCGTGATCCCGGGCGAGGATCCCGCGTCGGCGAGCCTCGACCTCGCGCGCACCGTCGCGCGGCGCGCGGAGCGGTCCGTCATCCGGCTCGTGGACGCGCGCGCGATCGCCGGCGAGCACCTCGTGCCGTGGCTGAACCGCCTCTCGGACGTCCTGTTCCTGCTCGCGCGCGTCGTGGAGGCGCGGCCGCGGGCCGCGAAGCGGGCCGCTACCTAAGCCAGGGGGGCGGCTCCCACTTGTCGGGCAGGACGGTGACCTTGACCGCCGTCTCGGCGGCCTGCTCGGCCACGGACTGGATCTGGTTGATGAGCATCGGCCCGTAGGGGCAGAACGGCGTCGTCAGCACCATCCGCACCTCCGCCTCCTCGGGGTCGTCGAGGCGGATCTCGCGGATGAGGTCGAGGTCGATGACCGACAGGCCGATCTCGGGGTCGAGCACGGCCTGCAGCGCGTTCAGGATCCGCTCCTGCTTCTCGGCATCGGCCTTCACCTTGTCCGCGCCGGAGGGCTCGGCGGCCTCGGTCCGCTGCGCTTCGTCCGTCATCCCGTCAGTTGTATCACCTGCGGCCGAGCCAACCGGCGAGGGCCAGGACGAGCGTCAGGACGACGCTCAGGACGATCGACGTCGCGATCGGGACGTAGACCGTCACTCGGTCGTCGCCGAGCCGGAGGTCGCCGGGCAGGCGCCCGAGGAACGGGACGCGGTCGGCGAACGTGAGCGCGAGCCCGATCGCCGCCATGACGAGGCCGGCGACGAGCAGCGCGCGTCCGATAGCGGTGACGTCCACGGCATCCATTCTCCGCGCGGCCGCGACGGGAAGGGCTCAGTCGGCCTGCGCCGTCGCCGTCGTCCGCATCGGGACGATCTTGTCCTCGAGGTCCTCCATCTTCATCCGGCCCTCGAAGACGACGCCGCGCTCGACCATGAGGGACGGCGTCGAGACGTCGCCCTTCACGCGCGCCGGCTTGTGCAGCTCGACCGACTGGCTCGCCTTGATGTTCCCGTTCACCTCGCCGTGGACGATGATCGTCCCGCACGAGACCTCCGCGGTCACCTTGGCGCTCTCGCCGACGATGAGCATGTCGTTCGTCGTGACCTCGCCGGTGAACGTGCCGTCGATGCGCACGGTCCCCTCGAACGAGAGCCTGCCGTCGAACTCCGATCCCTTGCCGAGGAGCGCGTTCAGCTCGCCGGTCCCCGAGCTCGCTGCCGGGGCCTTGTCCGTGTACCTGTCGATCATGAGATGACCTCCCTTGGCGGTCGTGTCCGTGCGCGTTCGCGGCCGCGCCGTCTCCGGCTCGGCCTTCGCGTCCGTCCCGAAGCGCCTCAGCACCGTCGCCTTCCCTCCGACCCCACCCGTGGACGCGGATGGTGATCCTACGCGCCTACTGACGCTCCCACAACGGCGGACCACCCGGCGGTGTCACGCCTAGGTGCCTGTAGGCGCGCTCCGTGGCCACCCGGCCCCGCGGCGTGCGCTGCAGGTACCCCTGCTGCAGGAGGTACGGCTCGAGCACGTCCTCGATCGTCTCGGCGTCCTCGCTCACCGCGGCGCCGAGCGTCTCGAGGCCGACCGGCCCGCCGCCGAACTTCCCGATGATCGCCTCGAGCAGGCGGCGGTCGTTCGCGTCGAGGCCGGCCTCGTCCACCTCGAGGGCGCCGAGCGCCTCGCGCGCGACGCGCAGCGAGATCTTCCCGTCGTGCAGCACCTGCGCGTGATCGCGCACGCGCTTCAGCCACCGGTTCGCGATGCGCGGGGTCCCGCGCGAGCGGACCGCGATCTCGCGCGCCGCGTCGGGGTCGATCTCGATGGCGAGGAGGCGCGCGGAGCGGCGGATGACGTCCTCGAGGTCCGCGGGCTCGAAGAGGTCGAGGCGGTACTGCGCGCCGAAGCGGTCGCGCAGCGGCGACGACAGGCGGCCGATGCGCGTCGTCGCGCCGACGAGCGTGAAGCGCGGCAGCGGGAGGCGGAGCGTCCGGGCCCCGGGGCCTTTCCCGAGGACGATGTCGAGGTGGTAGTCCTCCATCGCCGGGTACAGCACCTCCTCGACGACGCGCGGCAGCCGGTGGATCTCGTCGATGAAGAGGACGGTGCCCGGGTCGAGGTTCGTGAGGATCGCCGCGAGGTCGCCCGCGCGCTCGATCGCCGGACCGCTCGTCACGCGGATCGGCACGGCGAGCTCCGCCGCGATGACGTGCGCGAGCGACGTCTTCCCCACCCCCGGCGGGCCGTACAGCGCGACGTGCTCGAGCGCCTCGGAGCGGCGGCGCGCGGCCTCGATGAGGATGCGCAGCTGCTCCTTCGTCTTCCGCTGGTCGATGTACTCGTCGTCCGCGAGGCGGCGCGGGCGCAGGGTCTGCTCGAGGGAGCGGTCGTCGTCACGGGCCTGGGCCGCGACGGCGCGGGCTTCGGTCATGCGGTCTTCGACCGCTCCGCGCCGACGAGCGCGACGACGCGCGCGGCGGCATCCGCCGCGCGGACGTTGTCCACCTCGACCCGGTCGCGCCGCTTCACCTCGACGGTCCCGGCCTTCATCCCGCGGGCGCTCACGGTGACGCGGAAGGGGATCCCGATGAGGTCCGAGTCCGCGAACTTCACGCCGGCGGACTCGCCGCGGTCGTCGTACAGCACCTCGACGCCCCCGGCCTCGAGGTCCGCGACGAGGCGCTCGGCGGCCTCGCGAACGGCGGCGTCCTTCATCGGGAGGGCGATGACGTGCGCCTCGAAGGGCGCGACGCTCATCGGCCAGACGATGCCGCGGTCATCGCGGTGCGTCTCGATGATCGTCTGGACGGCGCGGCCGACCCCGATGCCGTAGGAGCCGAACATGAGCGGCTTGCGCGAGCCATCCTCGGCGAGGTACGTCGCGCCCATCTTGTCGGCGTAGTAGGGGCCGAGCTTGAAGATGTTCCCCACCTCGATGCCGCGCGCGATGCGCAGCGCGCCGCCGCACTTCGGGCAGAGGTCGCCGTCCCGCACGTCATGGACGTCGGCCCGCTCCCCCTGGAAGTCCCGCCCCGGGACGACCCGGTCGAGGTGCGCGTCGCGGGCGTTCGCGCCGGCGAGGTACGGCCGCTCTTCCACCGAGGTGTCCACCACGATCCGGGCGCGCAGGCCGACCGGACCGACGAACCCGGCGACCCCGCCGGCCGCCGCGAAGTCGGCCTCGCCGGCGAACCGCACCTCCGGGACGTCCAGGAGCTTGCGCAGCTTCGCCTCGTTCGCCTCCCGGTCGCCCGGGAGGACGACGGCGACGACGCCGTCCCCGGCGCGCAGGAGGACGGTCTTCAGGAAGGCCGCGGCCGGCCGGCCGAGGCTCGCCTGCAGCTGCTCGATCGTCGTGAGCCCCGGCGTCTCGATCCGCGCGGGCGGGCCGCCAGCGGGCACCGCGGCGCCGGGCGCGGCCGCGCTGGTGGCCTTCTCCATGTTCGCGCGGTAGTCGCACGAGCCGCAGATGACGATGCGGTCCTCGCCGACCTCCGTGAGGACCTGGAACTCGTGGGCGACGTCACCGCCCATGTTGCCGGTGTCGGACTCCACGGAGATCGCGTCGAGCCCCATGCGCGCGAACGTCCGCTCGTACGCGCCGTACTCCGCCCAGTACGAGCGGTCGAGCCCCTCCCAGTCCCTGTCGATCGAATACGCGTCCTTCATGACGAACTCGCGCACGCGGAGGAGACCGGCGCGCGGGCGCGCCTCGTCGCGGCCCTTCTCCTGGAAGTGGTACACGATCGCCGGCATCTGGCGGTACGACTGGATCTCGTTCCGGGCGTGATGCATGACGAGCTCTTCGTGCGTGTACGCGATCATGTACTCGTGCCCGCCGTGGTCCTTCGTGCGGAACGCGACGGGCTCGAGCGTGTCCCAGCGGCCGGTCTCGCGCCAGTACTCCGCCGGCGTGATGACCGGGAGGCGGACCTCCTGCGCGCCGATGCGGTCCTGCTCCTCGCGGATGATCCGCTCGACCTTGCGCGCGACGCGGAAGCCGAGCGGCAGCCAGGTGTAGAGACCCGCGGCGAGCGGGCGCGCGATCGCGGCGCGCAGCATGAGCTGGTGACCCGGCGTCTGCGCTTCCGCGGGCGCCTCGCGAAGGGTGCGGCCGAACAGCTGGGACTGCTTCACGCGGATCAGCCTAGAGCGCTGCCGCGAGCGTGCTCCAGACCCTCTTCTGCACCTCGGGCTGCGCCTTCACCGTCGGCTCGACGCGGCGCGCGATGACGTCGTTCTGGCTCATGAGCAGGAACGAGAGGGACCGCACCATCTCGAGCGCCTCGCCGCGAGCCTCGATGTCGTTCCAGCGGAGGATCTCCGCGTGGCCGCGCGTGAGGCGCTGGTGGATGCGGTCCAGACGGATGTAGTCGTCGCCCTCGGGCCAGCGCTGCTTGCCGATATCGATGCCCATGAGGAACGCGACGTCCATGAGCCCGGCGTCCCGGAAGTCGTTCCCGCGGAACTCGTTCAACGTCCGGCGCGGGTCGAGGTCGGTCGCGGCCGGTCCCCACGGCCGCCCGTAGAAGCGCGCGTGCGCGACGAGCCCGCCGAAGTGGTTGTCGACGAACTCGGCGGCGACGGCGTTCCATCCCGTGACGTCGGCACCGTCGAACGTGCATCCCTCGAAGCGGGACGCGCCCGGGTCGATACCGCTCAGGTCCGCGCCGTCGAAGCGGCACTCGCGGAACGTGTTGCGCTGCCGCGCCTTGAAGAGCGGGAGGAGGCGGCGGTCGAGCGTCGCCTTGCGGAAGTCGCAGCGCACGAAGGTGCAGCCGCTCGGCGCGAGGCGCTCGAACGCGGCGCGCGAGAAGTCGACGTCGGCCACGGTCGCCCGCTGGAGCAGGACGAGCCCGGGCAGGGTGGTGGGCGCTTCCGCCATCGTCACCGGCGAATGGATGTTAGGCGCGCTGGCCGGCGGGGACGGACCTGCCCGGTGTCAGTTGGCCCTCGTGGCTGAGCTTGGGCGCCTTGTCCGAATACGGCTCGAGGCCGTTCTCGACGAGGATCTTGTCCACCTCGGCCATGAGGGCGTCGAGGAGTTCGGCCTCCGGATGCACGCCGACGACCTTGCCCCTGCGGAAGATGGCGCCCTTCCCCACCCCTCCCGCGATCCCGACGTCGGCGTCCTTCGCCTCGCCGGGCCCGTTCACCTCGCAGCCCATGACCGCCACCTTCATCGGGCGCGGAAGGGCCCGAAGGCGCTCCTCGGCCACCTTCGCGAGCGGGATGAGGTCGATGTCGG
This sequence comes from Chloroflexota bacterium, assembly GCA_016875795.1. Classification (GTDB taxonomy): domain Bacteria; phylum Chloroflexota; class Limnocylindria; order P2-11E; family P2-11E; genus JACPOT01. Next base: position 16,431 of record VGOU01000016.1, read on the forward strand.
CGCGGCCGCACGAGGGGCAGGCGACGAGCGTGAGGCCCTGGTCGCGAAGGCCGAGCGACTTCAGGATGTCGAACCCGGCCTTCACCTCCATGACGGGGTCCTCCGAGAGCGACACGCGGATGGTGTCGCCGATCCCCTCGTAGAGGAGGACGCTCATCCCCGCGGTCGAGCGGATCGACCCGGAGAGGAGCGTTCCAGCCTCGGTGACGCCGAGGTGGAGCGGGTACGGCACGAGCTTCGCGAGCCGGCGGTACGCGGCGATCATCGTCGGCACGTCGAACGCCTTCACGCTGACGACGATGTCGTCGAAGTCGAGGGCCTCGAGGATCCCGATCTCGCTCATCGCGAGGTCGACCATGCGCTGCGCCTCGTCGCGCGTGTCGTCGGCCGCACGGTCGCCGATGGACCCGTGGTTCACGCCGATGCGGATGGGTGTGCCGCGCTCCTTCGCCCTCCGCACGACCTCGCGCACGCCGTCCTTGTTGTGGATGTTCCCGGGGTTGAGGCGGAGCTTGTGCACGCCGCTGTCGAGCGCCGCGAGCGCGAGCTTCCAGTCGAAGTGGATGTCCGCGACGACCGGCAGGATGCTCCGCCGCACGAGCTCGGGGAGCGCCTCCGCGGCCCGCTTGTCCGGTACCGCGACGCGGACGATCTCGCACCCCGCCTCCTGAAGGCGGTCGATCTGGGCGATGGTGGCGGGGATGTCGTGCGTGAGCGTCGTGCACATCGACTGGACGCGCACCGGCGCGTCGCCGCCGACCGACGTGCCGCCCACGTACACGCGCTTGCTCGCCCGGCGCGGCCGCGGGCCGGCGCGCTCCGAGGGCGGGGTGAGGTCGACCTTCAGCGGAGCGGCGTCCACGCCCCAAGCGTATGCGCTCACAGGTGAGACGGGCCGTTCGCCCGCTAGGCGCTCGCTCCCGTGTAGGCGCGCAGGCCGCGCTTCCAGAACCAGCGCGAGAAGAGCCACGCGAGCAGGGTCGCGCCGGCGATCAAGGCCATCGTCTGCGCGTCCACCTGCCCCGCGACCGCCTTCGCCGGGACGGTGACGGCGATGCCGATCGGGATGACCGTCGACATCGTCAGGCGCAGCCAGCCGGGGTAGATGTCGATCGGGAAGCGACCGGCGTCGATGAACGCCCAGAAGATGGCGAGGATGTTGTCCACCTTCACGAACCAGAAGGCGAGCGTGCTGAGGGCGAGCAGGAGCGCGTAGATGAGGACGAAGCCGCAGGCGAGGGTGAGCGCGAAGGCGAGCGCCGCGCCGAGCGTCACCACCGTGGCGAGCTGCGAGAGGCCGAAGACCGTGACGCCGAGGCCCATGAGCACCTGCACCACCTGGACCGTCTGGAAGTGCCGGAAGCTCACCATGAACTGGCTGCTCACCGGCTTCAGGAGGATGAAGTCGAGCGTGCCGTCGCGCACCCCCTCCATGAACTTCTGGAAGGAGGGCTGCATGACGAGCTCCTCCGCGCCCTGGACCACGTAGTACACGCCGAGCAGGACGATCATCTGCGGCAGCGTCCAGCCGTTCATCACGGTCGTGTACGAGAACAGGATGAGGACGGCCGCGACGCTCGTCCCCGCCACGACGATCATCTGCATGATCTCGAGCAGGAGGTTGACGCGGTACTCGAGCGCGAACTGCAGCTCGGTGCGCACGAACAGGCGGAGGAGGCCGAGGTAGCGCGTCATCAGGCGCCGACCGCCGAGTACTGGCGCAGGCCGGCGTTCCACACGACCCGGTAGAGGACGATCCCGATCGCGAGCCAGACGACCTGCCCGCCGATCATGAGGAGCGCCGTCGTGACGTCGACGCCGCCGCGGAGGATCTCGGTGGGCACGCCGAGCATGTACCCGAACGGGAGGATGAGCGCGGCGACGAGGAGCGGCGCGGGCAGCAGGAGGAGCGGCGCGACCTGGCCGGAGAAGATGAACGCCGTGCGCTGGTAGAGCGTGACGATGGCGTGCACGCGCGTCGTCCAGAAGACGGCGCTCGCGAAGACCCAGCCGAACGTGAAGGTGAGCCCCGCCGCGAGGACGACGCTCACCGTCCCGAGCGCGAGGTGCGCGGGCGTGGCGGCGAAGCGCGCGTCGAACGTGATCGCGACCGCGACCGCCACGGGCACGACGGCGACCGAGGTCATGAGCTTCCACAAGCCGTTGTTCACGATCGAGTAGTTGATCGGGTGCAGGGGGCGCAGGAGCTTCGGCGAGAGCGAGCCCCTCCGGACCTCCCACTCGAACTCGAAGAAGTCCCACGCCGCGGTCAAGTGCGTCACGAGGATGGCGATCGCGAAGTAGCCGCCGAGGTCCGCCCGCGAGAACGAGCCGAGCCGTCCGCCCTGCGACTCCGCCACGGCCACCCACGCGGCGAGGAAGATGATCGGCCTGATGAAGGAGAACAGGGCGTAGAGGAAGAGGCTCACCCGGTACGCCGAGAGCACCTGGATGCTCTGGGTGATGAGCGCGCGGTAGACGCGGATCACGCCGTGGCCGCTTCGGGCATGCGCTCCCCCGCGAACACGCGGTCGATGACCTCCTCGATGGGCGGGTCCTCGACCGAGATGTCGGCGAGCGCGGCGCCGAGGTCGCGCACGATGCGCGCCGTGCGCTCGGGCGCGTGCTCGCGCGGGACCTGGAGGCGCACGCTCGCGACGTCGCGCGACACGACGGTGCCGAGCTCGTCGAGGAAGGCGCTCGGCGCGCTCTCGCGCAGCGCGACCGTGATGACCTTGTACGGCGCCATGCGCTGGGCGAGCTCGCCGAGCTCGCCGTCGTACAGCAGGCGGCCGTGGTGGATGACGATGACCCGCCGGCACAGCGCGACGACGTCGTCCATGTAGTGGCTCGTGAGCAGGATCGTCGTCCCCGCCCGACGGTTGTGCTCGGCGACGAAGCGCCGGATGCGCGCCTGCATCGAGACGTCCAGCCCGAGCGTGGGTTCGTCGAGGAACGCGACGCGCGGCGAGTGCACCAGCCCCGCGGCGAACTCCACCTTCATCCGCTCGCCGAGGCTGAGGTTGCGCACGGGCTTGTGGAGGAGCGGTCCGAGGTCGAGCAGGTCGGTGAGCTCGCCGAGCGTGGCGCGATAGCGCTCCTCGGAGATCCGGTAGATCTCCTGGAGCACCCGCAGCGAATCGGCCGCGGCGATGTCCCATACGAGCTGCGTCCGGTTCCCCATGAGGAGGGTGATCTGCCGCAGGAAGTCGCCTTCCCGCTTCCACGGGACGTGGCCGACGACGCGCGCCTCGCCCGCGGTCGGGTACAGCAGCCCCGACAGCATCTTCAGCGTCGTCGTCTTTCCCGCGCCGTTCGGGCCGAGGAACCCGACGACCTCACCCGCCGCGATGCGGAACGACGCGTCCGTGACGGCGGGGATGTCCTTGAACGTCCGCCTGAATAGGGAGCGCACCGTCGCGCCGAGCCCCTCCTGCCGCTCGTGGACGCGGTAGACCTTCGTGAGCCCGCTGACCTCGATGACCGCGTCGCTCATCGGAGCGACTCTAGCCCCCGATCAACCGCCTGATGTCAGCGATGCTCACCGCGACGAGGAGGCCGAGGAGCAGGACGAAGCCGACCGCGTGGACTGCGGCCTCGACCTGCGGTGACGGGCGTTTGCGGAAGATCCCGCCGATGAGGACGAAGAGGAGGCGGCCGCCGTCGAGCGCGGGGAACGGGATGATGTTCAGGACGGCGAGGTTGATGGAGAGCACGCCGACGAGGCGCAGGACCGCGGCGAAGCCGAAGCGGCTCACCTCCCCCGTGACGCGGAGGATCTCGATGGGCCCGCCGACCTGCGGCTGCGCGTCGGACGGCGCCTCGGCGGCGCCGCCGAGGAGCTGCCCGGGCAGCGCGGCGATCTGCTGCACGACGTCGCCGGTGAGCGCCCACGCGTGGCCGAACGCCTGCGGCAGGCCGCCGGTCATCGGCGCCGTGGCGTCGACGAGCACGATCCCGAGGGGCCCCTCGCCCTCC
>VGOU01000017.1 GCA_016875795.1 Chloroflexota bacterium
CGTCGCCGCGGCGCACGCGCTCGCGCGGGGCAACGATGCGGGTGAGGTCCGCGGCGCGCCGCCGCGCCGGCGGATCGTCGGGAAGCGCGCGTGGGACTTCGCGGTCACCGAGCGCGGGCAGCTCGTGTTCGCGCTGAAGTCGGTCATCGACGGCGTCGCCGCGACGCTCGGGCGCGAAGGCCTCTCGGCCATGCGGCTCGAGACGCGCCTCGAGCGCGAGGATGCGCCCGCGCTCCGCCTCGAGCGCCTCGTCCTCCCGCCGACGGCGAGCGCCGCGGCGCTGCTGCGCTCGGCGCGCTGGGGCCTCGAGGAGACGGAGGGGGTCGGACGCGTCCTCGGCGTCCGCGTGGAGGTCACCGAGGTCGAGCCGTCGCGCGCGCGGCAGATCGGGCTCTTCGCCGCGGACGAGGCGAACGAGGAAGAGGCCATCGCCGTCGCGCGCTACCTGCGCTCGCGCCTGGGAGCCGGCGCGGTCATGCGCGCCGCCGTCGCCGAAGCCGACGCGCGCCTGCCCGAGCGCGAGGCGCGCTGGGAGGAGGCGGTCTCGTGAGGCTGTTCGCGGAGCCCCACCCGGTGCGCCTCGAGTGGTACGAAGGCGAGCCGCGCTCGCTGCGCGTCGCCGACCGCCGCTGGACGGTGGTCGAGGTCGTGCGCCGCTGGCGTGTGGACGTGGAGTGGTGGAAGGGCCCTGGCGCAACGAGCCGGGACCACCTCACGCTGCGCACCGCCGACGGGACGCTGTGCGAGGTCTTCGGCGACCGCCGCAGCGGCGGCTGGTTCCTTCAGCGCATCGCGGATTGAGACCAGTGCTCGGCGGGGTGACGCTGCCTCGGGTCGCGGGTCTCGCCCTCGGCGGCCGCTCGCCACTGCGGGGACCACGGTCTCGACGGCCGCCTCGTACGAGACCGGGCTCCCCTCGACCTCACCCCGCCTCGCACTGATCGGCCGACGCCGTGTCGTTCGCCCACCTCCACGTCCACAGCTGCTTCTCCTTCCTGAACGGCACCTCCACGCCCGAGGGGATCGTCGACGCGGCCATCGAGCAGGGGATGGACGCGGTCGCCATCACCGACACCAACGGCCTCTACGGCGCGGTGCGCCTGTGGAACGCGGCGAAGGAGCGGGTCCCCCCGGGAGGGTCGAAGGCCTTCAAGCCCATCTTCGGGATGGAGATGACCTTCCCCGAGGTCGGATCGGTCGTGCTGCTCGCGCGCGACCGCACGGGGTGGACGAGCCTGTGCCGGATCGCGAGCGCGGCGCAGCTCGCGGGGAAGAAGGAGCAGCCGAAGCCGCGCCTGGCGATGCTCGAGGCGGACGGCGCGGGGCTCTTCGCGCTCAGCGCGAGCGAGGACCCCGTCGCGCTCGCGGACCTCGAGCGCATCTTCGGCGACGCGCTCTACGTCGAGCTCGTGGACGGGCTCGGGCGCGAGGACCAGGCGCGCTGCGACCGGCTCGCGGCGCTCGCGGAGGAGCTCGGCCTGCGCACCGTCGTCACGAACGACGTGCGCTACGCGCGCCCCGCCGGCCGCCGCCTCCACGACCTCATGCGCTGCATCGACCTCGGGCTCACCATCGACGAGGCCGCCGAGCGCCTCGCGGCGAACGGCGAGCGCTGGCTGAAGGGCGAGGCCGCGCTGCGCGACCGGCTCGGCCGCTTCGAGGACGCGTTCGCGAACGCGCGCGCCAGCGCCGATGCGTGCGACGTCGACCTCGACCTCGGCCACCAGCGCCTCCCGGGCTTCCCCGTGCCCGAGGGGCAGACGCCGTCCTCGTACCTCTACGAGCTCTGCCAGCAGGGCGCGCGCGAGAAGTACGGCCGCATCACGCCGCGCGTCAGCAAGCAGCTCGCGCACGAGCTCGACGTCATCGAGCGCGCGAGGCTCGCCGAGCTCTTCCTCATCAACTGGGACATCGTGCGCTTCTGCAAGGAGCGCGGGGTCCCGGCGCAGGGCCGGGGGTCGGCGGCGGACTCGATCGTCGCCTACGTGCTCGACATCACGAAGGTCGACCCGATCGCCCACGACCTGCTCTTCGAGCGCTTCCTCACCGAGGACAGCAAGACGATGCCGGACATCGACATCGACATCGCGACGAACGACCGCGAGGAGGCCATCCAGTACGTCTACGGGAAGTACGGCGAGCGCTACGCGGCGATGGTGGCGACCATCGTCACGTACCAGGCGCGCCTCGCGTCACGCGAGGTCGCCAAGGCGCTCGGGTTCCGCCCCGGGATCGTCGACCGGATGGCGAAGAGCATCGACCACCGGAGCGTCGACCCGCGGATCGCGTCCCACGACCACCCCGGGAGACATGGGGGCGAGCGAGGATCCGGCTTCGCCGGTCCGAGCGAGCTCGATAGGAGCGGAGCGGCTGGCCGCGAAGCGAGGCCGAAGGCCGAGCCGACGGCCATTGAGCAGGACCTGAACGCGCTCGAGCGCGAGCGCTTCCCGCTCTTCCGCGAGCTGACGCTCGCCATCGCCGACCTGCCGCGCCACCTCTCGATCCACAACGGCGGGATGCTCATCACCGCCGCGCCGCTCGTCGACGTCGTGCCCATCGAGCGCGCGACGATGCCCGGCCGGAGCGTCGTCCAGTTCGACAAGCGCGACGTCGAGGACCTCGGCCTGGTGAAGATGGACCTCCTCGGCCTGCGCACGCTCTCGCTCATCAAGGACGCCGTGGCCGACGTCGCCGCGCGCCACGGCGCGCGCCTCGATCTCGGCACGCTCCCGCTCGACGACCCGGCGGTGTACGACCTCATCTGCGAGGTCGACACGATCGGCCTGTTCCAGGTGGAGAGCCGCGCGCAGGCGCAGGCGCTGCCGCGCGTCCTGCCCCGCACGTTCGCCGACATCGTCGTCGAGGTCGCGATCATCCGGCCGGGCCCGCTCCAGGGGAACGCGGTGAATCCGTACATCCGCCGGCGCCAGGGCAGGGAGCCCGTGACGTACGCGCACCCGCTCCTCGAGCCGGCGCTGCGGGAGACGCTCGGCGTGATCATCTTCCAGGAGCAGATCCTGAGGGTCGCGATGGCCATCGCGCGCTTCACGCCGGGCGAGGGCGACAGGCTGCGCCGCGCGATGAGCCGCGCGCGCTCGGCCGAGGACATGGAGCGCCTGCGCGCGCCGTTCGTGCGGGGCGCGCTCGCGAACGGCGTGGACGAGGCCACGGCGGACGCGATCTTCGGCCAGATCGCGGGGTTCGCCGAGTTCGGGTTCTGCAAGAGCCACGCGGCGGCCTTCGCGCTCACCGCGTACCACACCGCTCACCTCAAGCTCTACTACCCGGCCGAGTTCTACGTCGCCCTGCTGAACAACCAGCCGATGGGTTTCTACTCGCCGGCGGTCATCGCCGGTGACGCGAAGCGGCACGGGATCCAGATGCTCCCCGTGGACATCAACGGATCCCTCGCCAAAGCGATCGTGGAGGGCGCCGGCGAGGCCGAGGGGAGCAGGGACCTGTCGACCGCGATCGCGAAGCATCGGAGGTGCCGTGAGCACCACGTGCGCCTGGGGCTCTCGTACGTGAAGCACGTCGGCGACGCCGAGGCCGAGGCGATCGTCGCCGAGCGCGAGCGCGGCGGGCCGTACCGCTCGTTCGACGACCTCGCCCGCCGCGTCGCGCTGAAGGAGGAGGCGCTGCGCAGCCTCGCGCTCGTCGGCGCGTTCGACGCGCTCGGCGAGCCGCGTCGCGCGCTCGTCTGGCGCGCGCGTGACGCGCACCGCACCTCGCCCGCGTTCACGCGGCCGCGGCTCGCCTTCCCCACGACGGCCGCGCCGCCGCTTCCGGGACTGACGCCGGCCGAGCTCGCCGCGCTCGACCACCGCATCACCGGGGTGCCGACCGGGCCGCAGGTGATGTCCTTCCATAGGGCGGAGCTGGACCGCCGCGGCGTGCTGCGCTCGATGGACCTCTCGCGCACGCCGCACGGCCGGCGCGTGCGGGTCTCGGGCGCGGTGGTGGTGAAGCAGCATCCCGAGACGGCCAAGGGGCACGTCTTCCTGTCGCTCGAGGACGAGGCCGGGATCGCGAACGTCATCGTCCGCCCAGCGACATACCGGGCCTGCAAGGCGACGATCGATACCAGCCCCGCGGTCGTCGTCGAGGGCGTGCTCCAGCACGTCGATGGCGTCGTTTCCGTGCTGGCCCGCACGGTGGAGCCGGTGCAGCTGTTCGTGCGTCTCGCGGCCCGCGAATGGCGATAGTCCCGCTACACCCTGTATCGATACCGAACAGACCGCCAGGCCCCCTGCGGAGGACGATACTCAGCCGGCAAGACAGGCCGGCAGGCGAGCGGGGGCAACGTGCCTGCGGCCCACCAGCGGAGGGGGACGGGCTCGGAGGAGCAGAGCCCGAAGCTCGCTCAGGACCTGCTCGACCCGATCTTCAGGGTCGCGACCGAGCTCGTTCGCGGCGAGCGCGCCGCCCTGATGCTCCGGGACGGCGAAGAGTCCGAGAACTCGCTCTGCGTCACGACGCGCGACCAGAGCTCCTGGCGGGCGGCGTCGACGACGTACAGCGTGGCGCGGTCGGCCTCGAGGATCGCGGTCGCCGCGGCGGTGATGCGCGCGATCACCTTGTCGATGTCGGCCTCGAGGGCGAGCTCCCGCTGCAGCTCGAGGAGCGCGGCGAGGTGCGGCTCGCTCATCCTGCTCTGTCGCCGTCGGCTCGCTTCGGTCGCTCGCGGCGCGCTCCGCTCTCGTCGAGCTCGCTCGGACCGGCGGAGCCGGATCCTCGCTCGCGCTCAGTCACCGCCGCAAGGCTACGCGCGGTCTCGAGCGTGTCGATCTCGCTCACCGGCTTGTCGGGGCGCAGCCGCACGATCCGCGGGAAGCGCATCGCGAGGCCCGAGTCGTGCCGGTCGCTCTCCTGGATCTGGTCGAACGCCACCTCGATGACGGTGTCCGGGACGACGACGCGGAGGCGGCCGCGGTCCAGGGTGGTGTGCGCGAGGAAGTGCTCGGTCATCTCGGCGATCTCGCGGTCGGTGAGCCCGGAGTACGCCTTCCCGATGGTGCGGAGGCGGCCGGCCTCGTCGCGCACGGCGAACGTGTAGTCGGAGAGCACGGCGCGGCGCTTCCCGTGCCCCCACTCGACGGCGGTGACGACGACGTCGAGCGTGCGCAGCGGCCGCTTCACCTTCAGCCACTCCATGCCCCGGCGCCCCGGCCGGTACGGCGAGCGCGGATCCTTCACCATGAGGCCCTCGTTCCCGCGCTCGCGCGCCGCCGCGAACTCGCGCTCGAGCTCCGCCGGGAGCTCGTCGGGGCCGAGGTCGAGCACGCGGAGCTCGGGGACGCGCAGCGGCGGCCGCAGGTCGAGCGACCGGAGGATCCGCGAGCGCTCCGCGAGCGGGCGGTCGATGAGCGCCGTGCCGTCGCGCTCGAGGATGTCGAAGGCGAAGAGGGTCGTCGGCAGCTCGGCCTGGAGGTCGGCGGTCACGGCCTTGCGGCCGAGGCGCTTCGCCCAGTGCGTGAACGGGATCGCGCGGCCGTCCTCGAAGCCGAGCACCTCCGCGTCGAGGACGTACGACCCGGGCACGGCGCGCAGCGGGCCGATGAGCTCTGGGAAGCGGTCGGTGACCCGGTCGAGCGTCCGCGAGAAGATCTCCACCCGGTCGCCGTCCTTGTGGACCTGCGCGCGCACGCCGTCGTACTTGTCCTCGACGTGGTACGGGGCGGAGAACCGCTTCGCGACCTCGGCGAGCTCGAGGACCGGCGTCGCGAGCATCATCCCGATCGGCGCGAAGCGGGCGAACGCCGCGCCCTCGAGGGTGCCGTGCTTCGCGCGGACCGCGGCCTCGCCGATGTCGCCGCCGAGCATGTTCGCGCGGGCGACCGCCTGACGATCGCGACCGAAGGCCCGCGCGATCGCCTCCTCGACGAGGCTCTCGCGCAGCCCGATGCGCATGTCCCCGCCCACGATCTTCACGAGGTAGCGGGCCTCCGCGCCGGTCGCGCGCGCGACGAGCGCGCGCACGAGGGCGCGCTTCGCGTTCGAACCCTTCGTCGCGGCGATCGCGTCGAACGCCGCGGCGAGGTCGGCGAGCGTGAGCGGCCGCGGATCGGACGCCGCCGTGGTGATGAGCTCGGCCGCGACGTCGCCGAGGTCGGCGTGCCGCTGGTACGACGCTCCGATCGCTTCACCGTGCGCTCCGGCGCGCTCCTGGATCGCCTCGACGAGCGCGGTCCAGCCGACGGCGAGGACGCGCTCGTCGGCGCGCGCGAACGGCCCGCCCGCGAAGAGCCGCGCGGCGACGCGCAGGCCGTCATCGTCGAGCGTGGCGAGGTAGCGCGCGAGCGCCGCCTGCTTCTCGAGCTTCTTCGTGGTCGCGCGGACGGCGTCGGCGGCGGCGACCCAGTCGGCGAACGGGCCGGACATCGTCACCATCCTGTACCGTCGCGAGCATGCGCGAGCGGCCGGTGATGCACCGCGTCCCCTACGGCCACGAGGAGATGGAGTTCCTCGCGTCGCCCTGGTTCGAGGTCGACACGGTCACGTCGGGCACGCTCGAGCCGGTCGCCGACGTCGCGGGCGCCGCGCGCGACGCGCTGCGCGCCCCGCACGGCTCCCCGCCGCTCTCGGAGCTCGCGCGCGACGCCGTCGCGCGCAACAGCGGCGCGACCGCGGTCATCGCCGTCACCGACCTCACGCGCGCGTCGCCCGACGCGGCGCTCGTCCCGCCGATGCTCGACGAGCTGAGCCGCGGCGGGATCCCCGACGCGCGCATCACCGTCATCGTCGCCGTCGGCCTGCACCGCCCCACGACGGAGGCGGAGAAGCGCGAGAAGCTCGGCGACGCGGTCGTCGCGCGCGTGCGCGTCGTCGACTCGGACGGGCGCGACCCGCAGAAGTGGGCGGACCTCGGCCCGATCCCGCCGTACGGCGTTCCGGGGTACACGCAGAAGCTCGTGAAGGAGGCGGACCTCGTCGCGGCCACGGGCATCGTCGAGCCGCACCAGTACGCGGGCTGGTCGGGCGGCCGCAAGACGGTCGCGATCGGCTGCTGCGGCGAGCCGGTGATCACGGCCACGCACGGCATGCGCTTCCTCGAGGACCCAGGCGTCCGTCTCGCGAAGATCGACGGCAACCCCTTCCACGACACCGTCACCGAGATCGCGCGGCGCGCCGGTCTGCGTTTCTGCCTGAACGTCGTGACCGACGACCGCGAGCGCGTCGTCGCGCTCGCCGCGGGCTCGCCCGACGCCGTGCTGCGCGAGCTCGTGCGCGTCGGCAGCGCGCTGTACACGAAGCCGATCGCGAAGCAGTACGACGTCGTCGTCGCCGGCGTGGGCGCCCCGAAGGACGTGAACCTCTATCAAGCCTCGCGCGCGGCGACGTACCTGCGCTTCGCGCCGACCCCGGTCGTCCGGGAGGGCGGCGTCATCGTCATCCCCGCCCAGCTCCCCGAGGGCGCGGGCGAGGGAGCGGGCGAGCAGCGCTTCTTCGAGGCGCTCGAGCGGGCGCTCTCGCCGGCCGCCGTCGTCGAGGACGCGCGCCGCCACTTCGAGGGCGGCCAGCAGCGCGCGGTGATGGTCGCGCTGACGCTGCAGCACTGCCTCATCGTCGTCGCGGCGTCCGAGGCGGCCAGCATCGTGCAGCGGGCGAAGCTCAGGGTGGCCGTGGACGTCGAAGAGGCGCTGGAGATCGCGTACGAGCACATCGGGCGGCCGAAGAGCGCCTCGCTGCTCGTCGTCCCGCGCGCGCTGCACACGCTGCCGATCGTCCAGGCGGAGGTGGGCGCCTAGTGGGCTGCTGCCTGACGGGCTGCCTGCGCATGATCGTCTTCACGCTGTGGCGGGCGCTGCTGGCGGCGCTCATCGCGATGCTCTTCGCGCTGGTGGATCGGTACGTCGAGCGCCGCGGCTGGGGAGAGACGGTGGCGGGACGGGCCTACAAGGCGTACCGCCGGCGGGGGAAGAAGCCGGGGACGTCCGGGGGTCAGTCCTCGACGGGATAGGTCAGCGCTCGGGCGGGTGACGCACCCGCCCGCCTGCGGGGCGCCGATGTCGCACATAGCATCGCCTCACTGTCATGGTGTGGCCGGAGGCTGGACTGACTCATAGCATCGCCGGCGCTCGAGAGGGTTGCCCCGCGCGCGAATGGTCGTTCGCGTGAGCACGGCGGCCCCCCCGAAGATCGACCTCTTCCGCATCCCCACGCGGATCATGTTCGGCCGGGGCGTCGCGCTGAAGGTCGCGGAGCCGCTGCAGCAGCTCGGCGCGAAGCGGGTGCTCGTGGTCACGGATCCAGGCGTGATCAAGGTGGGGCTGGTCGAGCCGACCCTCGAGCGGCTGCGGGACGCGAAGATCGCGTACGAGGTCTACGACGGGGTCGTGCCGGACCCCACGATGGACGATGTCGCGCGCTGCTACGAGAGGGCGAAGGAGATGGGCGCGGACGCGCTCGTGGCGGTGGGCGGCGGCTCGTCGATCGACACGGCGAAGATGGCCGCGACGCTCATGACGAACGGCGGGACGGTGCTCGACTACGTCGGCATCGACAAGGTCCCGAAGCCGGCCGCGCCGGTGGTGGCGATCCCGACGACGGCGGGGACGGGCGCGGAGATCACGATCAACAGCGTCATCGCGGACCCGGCGCAGCACAAGAAGCTCGTCATCATCAGCCCGAACGCGACGGCCTTCTTCGCGCTCGAGGACCCGGACATGACGAAGGGACTGCCCCCGTTCCTCACGGCGATCACGGGGATGGACACGCTCGTCCACGCGGTCGAGTCGTTCACGAACAAGAGCACCTACCCGATGACGATGGCGCTCGCGTACGAGGCGATCCGCGACGCGGCGTGGGCGCTCCCGCGCGCGGTGAAGGACGGCTCGGACATGGAGGCGCGCGAGCGGATGCTGCGCGCCGTGATCAGCAGCTCGCTCGCGTTCAGCAACACGCGGCTCGGGAACGTGCACGCGATGGCGCTGCCGCTCGGCGGGTGGTGCCACGTCGCGCACGGCACCGCGGTCGCGATCCTCCTGCCGCACGTCATGGACTTCAACCAGAGCGCGGCGGCGGAGCGGTTCGACGCGGTCGGCGAGGCGATGGGCGTGGGGAAGGACGGCAAGCGCGCGGTGCGCCGGACGTTCGACCTCGTCGGCGCGATCGGGATCCCGAAGCGCCTGTCGGAGGTCGGCGTCACCGAGGACGAGATCGGACCGATGGCGAAGGACGCGATGCTGTCCGGGAACATCCTCGTGAACCCGCGCACGACCGCGCTCGAGGACGTCGAGGCGCTCTACCGCAGCGCGCTCTAGGAGCCGCGTGCCCGTCGCGATCTTCGACATGGACGGCGTCCTCTACCGGGGGAACCAGGTCCTCCCGTACGCGCGCGAGACGCTCGCGCGGCTGCGGTCCGCGGGCTGGCACGTGTACTTCGCGACGAACAACTCGACGGCGACGCGCGACGAATACGTGAAGCGCCTTCACTCGCTCGGCCTCGGCGGCGACGAGGAGCACGTCGTCACGAGCGCGTTCGCGACGGCGCACCACCTCGGGCGGCGCGAGCCGAAGCCGCGTGACGTCCTCGTCGTCGGTGCCGAGGCGCTGCGGGCGGAGATCCGCGCCGTCGGCATCGCCGTGCGCGACCCGCGCGACCTGCCGGGCACCCAGCCGCCCGCGCAGGCGGCGGCCGACGGCGTTTCGCCTGCCGCGATGCGCACGTACCTCGTGGGCCTCGAGCTCCCGCCGCCGCCGGACACGGTGGTGGTCGGCCTCGACCTCCACCTCACCTACGCCAAGCTCGCCGAGGCACAGCGGGCCATCCTGGCCGGGGCGCCCTTCGTGGCCTCGAACAAGGACCGCGCCTACCCGGTGGAGGGCCGGCTGCTCCCGGGGGCGGGCAGCATCGTCGCCGCCCTCGAGACGGCGACGGGCAGACAGGCGCTCTGCATCGGCAAGCCCGAGCCCTTCCTCTTCGAGGAGGCGCTGCGCCGGGCGGGGGAGGGGGCGGGCCCGGCGGTCGTCGTGGGCGACTCCACCGACTACGACATGGTCGCGGCCCACCGCGTCGGCGCGACGGGTGTCCTCATCCTCACCGGGCTCACCGAGCCGGGCGCCGAGGCGCGCGCCGCCGGCGACGCCCGGCCCGACCGGGTGGTCCGAACGCTCGAGGACCTCTTCTCGCTCCCGGAATTCGCTGGCGCCTGATCGGTCGCTCGGCTACGATCCGCGCCCTGAACCTTTTCGTATCGCGCGATGCATCCCGAGCGGGTCGCACGGCATAGATCTGGGCGAGGAGGGACCAATGAGGCGCTACCTGGCGATACTTAGCGCCGCCCTGCTGACGGCGACGGCCTGCGGCAGTCAGGCACCGCAGGGCACGCAGGCGAGCCCGGCGGCGACGCAGGCGGCCACGCAACAGGGCGTCCGCGGCGGGCGCGTCGTCGAGGGATCCATCTCGGACATCAAGACGCTCCAGCCGGTCATCTCGACGGACACGGCCTCGAGCGGCGCGTGGAGCATGTTCTACCTGAGCCTGCTGCGCTCGAACCCCGACACGGGTGACCTCGAGCCGGGGCTCGCGGAGAAGTTCGAGCTCTCGAAGGACGGCCTCACCGTCACCTACACGCTGCGGCAGGGCCTCGTGTGGAGCGACGGCCAGCCGTTCACCGGTGAGGACTTCAAGTACACCGCGGAGGCGGTGGCGCGCAGCGCGAAGACCGTGCGCAAGAGCACGCTCCAGGACATCGTCGGCTGGAAGGACTACGTCGACGGCAAGGCCGACGAGGTCAAGGGCATCGCGGTGAAGGACGGCGGGCGGGTCATCGAGATCGCGCTCACCAAGCCGTTCTGCCCGGCCCTCCGCAACCTGTCCGGCGCCGGCGCCGGCGGCATCCTCCCGAAGCACCACTTCGTCGCGGGCTGGAACAACAAGTCCACGGACACGAAGGCGAACATCGACGATCACCCGATGAACATGAAGCCGCCGGCCTCGGTCGGGCCGTTCGTCTTCAAGGAGTGGAAGCCCGGCGTCTCGGTGACGATGACGCGCAACGAGAAGTACTACCGCGGCGCGCCGCTCCTCGACGAATACATCATCAAGGTGTACGCCGACCAGGTCGCGGTGAAGGCCGCGCTCCTCACGGGTGAGATCACCTACGGCTCGACGCAGCCGGCGGACGTGGAAGAGGTCCGGAACGCGGGCCGCGAGATCCTCGACTTCCACCGCTTCGAAGGCGTCTCGAGCTACACCTACATCTCGTGGAACGCGAAGGCGACGAAGGCCCCCTGGCTCGCCGATAAGCGCGTGCGCCAGGCGCTCGTGTACGGGCTCGACGTGTCGGCGATCGTGAAGAACGTCGTGCTCGGCTACGGCAAGCAGGTCTTCACGCACACCCCGAAGGCGTCGTGGGCGTATCCCGGCGACGACAAGGTCACGAAGTACAACTACGACCCCGCGAAGGCGAAGAGCCTGCTCGAGCAGGCCGGCGCGAAGATGGGCCCGGACGGCGTGTACCGCTGGACGAACGGCGCGCCGATGACCATGCGCATCGAGACGAACCAGGGCAACAAGGTCCGCGAGACGATCGGCCAGATCGCGCAGGAGCAGTACAAGGCGATCGGCGTGAAGATCGACCCGCAGTTCATCTCCTTCCCGGCGCTGCTCGAGCGCAGCGTCCCGCAGAACCTCGACCACGAGGGCGTGATCCTCGGCTGGTCGCTCGGCCTCGAGCCCGACATGTACTCGATCTGGCACTCGAGCCAGAGCGGCAAGGACCAGTTCAACTGGGTCCACTACGCGAACCCCGAGGTCGACAAGGCCATCGAGGCGGGCCGCAACGGACCGGACTGCAGCGCGGAGGCCCGCAAGAAGAACTACGAGACCGTGAACAAGCACCTCAGCGAGGACGCTCCGTACACGTTCCTGTACATGGGCGACTCGCTCGTCTTCTTCAACAAGGCGGTCCAGGGCGTCCAGCCGAAGGTGTACAGCACCGCTTCCGGCTGGAACATCGAGAAGTGGTGGATCAAGCGCTAAGCGAGCTCTAGCTACTCCGGTCGACGCGGGCGGGGACTCATGTCCCCGCCCGCGTCATGTTCGGGAGTGACAGGGAGGCGTGGTGACCCGCTTCATCGCGAGACGGCTGCTGCAGGCGATCCCGACGCTGTTCGGGATCATGATCATCACGTTCATCCTGCTGCGCGTCTCGCCGGCCGACCCGGTGAAGCTCATGGTCGCGGGCGACCAGGAGATCACCGAGGAGGACAAGAACAGGCTGCGCGAGGGCCTCGGGCTGAACAAGCCGCTCCCGCTGCAGTTCGTGGACTTCACCTGGCAGGCGATCCGGCTCGACTTCGGGAACTCCTTCTACTACCACCGTCCGGCGCGGGACATGATCTTCGAGCGCATCCCGAACAGCGTCCAGCCGGTGCTCCTCGGGCTGCTCGTCGGCGTCGGCGTCGGCGTGCCGCTCGGGTTCGTCGCCGCCGTCAGCCGCGGACGCCGCACGGACCACGGCATCCGCGTGGGGACCGTCGTGCTGCAGTCGACGCCGGACTTCTTCCTCGGGCTGCTCATGGTCCTGTTCCTCGCGATCCAGCTGAAGTGGATCCCCATCGGCTCGATGAACGTCGTGGGCGAGGACTGCACGATGTGCTGGGACCGCGCGTGGCACCTCCTCGGCCCGGTGCTCCTCTACGCGAACGGCGGGCTCGCGTTCTACCCCCGGCTCATCCGCACCGAGGTGCTCGAGGTCCTCAGCCAGGACTTCGTCCGCACCGCGCGCGCGAAGGGTCTCCGCGAGCGCATCGTCATGTTCACCCACGTGCTGCGCAACGCGCTCATCCCGGTGGTGACGAACTTCGGCGGCATCCTCACCATCGTCTTCGCCGGGTCGGTGATCGTGGAGCGCGTCTTCAACTGGCCCGGCCTCGGGCGCCTGTTCTTCGACGGGCTCGTGAACAAGGACTACCCCATCGTCCAGGCGGGCATCATCATGAGCAGCTTCCTGCTCCTCATCTCGTTCGTCATGCGCGACATCACCTACGCGCTCGTCGATCCGCGGATCAAGGTCCGGTAGCGGTGGCGACGCAGGCCGCGGCGGTCCAGGTCGTCCAGCCGTGGGAGCAGCGCCGCGCGAGCGCGAACTTCTGGTCCGACGCGTGGTGGCGCCTGCGGCACGACCCCACGACGATGATCGCGATCGGCGTCATCGTCCTGCTCGTCGTCCTCGCGCTCTCCGCGGACCTGCTCGCCGAGCACTTCTTCCACTGGAGCTTCACGAAGCAGAACCTCGCGCAGGCCTACCGCAAGCCGGCGCTCGAGGATCCCGCGTTCTGGATGGGCGCCGACAACCTCGGACGGTCCCAGATCGTCCGGCTCCTCTACGGCGCGCGCGTCTCGCTCTTCGTCGGCTTCTTCGGCATGTTCGTCACGATGACGATCGGCGTCGTGATGGGCCTCACGTCCGGCTACTTCCGCGGGAAGTGGGACGACTTCGTCGTCTGGCTCGTGAGCACGCTCACGAGCATCCCGCTCCTCTACCTGTTCCTCATCATCGGGCTGCTCTTCCGCCTCGATGCCTTCGTGCTGCCGCTCTTCCTCGGGGTCTTCGGCTGGTTCGGCATCTGCAACCTCGCGCGCGGCCAGACCTTCGCGCTGCGCGAGCGGGACTACGTGACGGCGGCGCGCACCATCGGCGCGTCCGACCGGCGGATCATCTTCCAGCACATCTTCCCGAACGTCATCCCGCTGCTCATCGTCATCGCGATGATCGACGTCGGCGGGATCATCCTCACCGAGTCGGCGCTGTCTTTCCTCGGCTTCGGGATCCAGCCGCCGCAGCCGTCGTGGGGGAACATGCTGAGCGACGCGCCGCAGTTCTACTTCCGCGGCGCGCACCTCATCTACTTCCCCGGGATCCTCATCTCCCTCACCGTGCTGTGCTGCTACCTCATCGGCGACGGGCTCCGCGACGCGCTCGACCCGCGCCTCCGCGGCGCGACCCACGTGCGCGTGAAGTAAGGAGGCGGAGGCCTAGGGCGAGGCCGCGGGAGACCCCCTGGCCGGCGGGACGTGGCCGGCCCTGGGCGGGCGGGGAGCCCGACCGAGCTGCGGGACCGGCGCGACGGTTGCTCGGTGAGCGAGCGTGACAGAGCTCGTGGCGGGTCTGGCGATCGGTCTCGCGTTCGGTGTGATCGCGATCGGCTTCCTGGCGGTCGCGGCGTGCGAGCGCGGCTACGACGAGGCCATCGGCAAGCGCAAGCGGTGGCGCGCCGAGCTCGTCGCTCGCCGCGTGGCGGCGCAGCGCACGCTCGCCGCCGCGGTCCCCGCGCGCAAAGCCTCGTAGCCGCCACCTAGCCGAAGGCCGGGAGCGCGACGCGGCCCCCTCCGCGGGGGCCGTACGCGTTCGTCTGCGACACTTCGACGCGTGGAAGCCCTCCGGGTCGTCTGCGTCGGCGGCGGCCTCGGCGCGCCGACGATCATGCGCGGCCTGAAGAGGCACACCGACGCGATCGCCGGCCTCATCGCGGTCACCGACTCGGGACGCTCGACGGGCAAGGTCCGCATCGCGCTCGACGTCCCAGCTCCCGGCGACATCCGGAACGCGCTCGTCACGCTCGCCGAGGGGGACCGCACGCTGCGCCGGCTGTTCCAGCAGCGGTTCCGCACCGACAAGAGCGAGGACCTCGACGGCATGGCCTTCGGCAACCTCTTCCTCGCGGCGCTCACCCAGCAGGAGGGCTCCTTCCTCGAGGCGGTGCGCGCGGCGTCACGCCTGCTCGGCGTGCGCGGCGAGGTCCTCCCCGTCACCCTCTACAACACGCACCTCTGCGCCGTCCTCGCGGACGGACGGGTCGTCGAGGGCGAGGTGAACGTCCGCGCACCCGGCAAGCCGCCGATCTCGCGCCTCTTCCTGAAGGACGAGCACGTCGATCCGTGCGAGGGCACGGTCGAGGCGATAGAGGCCGCGGACCTCATCACCATCGGTCCGGGCAGCCTCTTCACGACCGTGTGCGCGTGCCTCCTCGTACCGGAGATCGCCCGCGCCATCGCGCGGTCCGCCGCGCCGGTCGTCTACGTGGCGAACACGACCCGCCAGCCGGGCCAGACCGAGGGCCTCGGCCTCGCCGACCACGTCGCGCGGGTCATCGAGCACCTCGGCGGGAGCGGCCTCGACGTCGCGCTGGTGAACGACGACCCGCCCTCCGCGGAGCTGCGCGAGCACTACGCCGCCCAGGGTCTCGACTACCTCGAGCCGACCGCCGAGGAGCTCGGGCGGATCCGCGCCCTCGGCGTCGAGCCGGTCCTCGCGCCGCTCATCGACAAGTGGTCCGGGCCGCGGCAGCTGTGGGACAAGCTCGACACCATCCGCCACCACCCCGACCGCGTGGCCGACGCGCTCGTCGCGCTCGTCGGGGCGCGCCTCGCCGCCGCGGCGCGCTCGTGACCGCCACGCTCGCGCCGGCCCGGGTCAGGCACTTCGTGTCGCTCGGCGACCTCACCGCGGAGGAGCTCGAGCTGCTCATGCGCGACGCGACGGGCCTGAAGCGCGACCCCATCCCCGCCGACGCGCCGCTCCGCGGCCGCGCGCTCGGGCTGATCTTCGAGAAGCCGAGCCTGCGCACGCGAGTGTCCTTCGAGATGGCCATGGTCCAGCTCGGCGGGCACTGCGCGTACATGTCCCCGGCCGAGGTCGGCCTCGGCCGGCGCGAGAGCGTCGCCGACGTCGCGCGCGTGACGAGCCGCTACTTGGACGGCATCGTGCTGCGCACGTTCGCGCACGAAACGACCGAGGAGTTCGCGCGCTCGTCGTCGGTGCCCGTCATCAACGGGCTGTCGGACCTGTCGCACCCCTGCCAGGGCCTCGCCGACGTCTTCACCATCCGCGAGAGGAAGGGCACGGACCGCGGGGTCACCGTGGCCTACGTCGGCGACGGCAACAACGTCTGCCACTCGCTCATGCTCGGCGTGGCGCTCGCGGGGCAGACGCTGCGCGTCGCGACGCCCGCGGGCTACGAGCCGCAGCAGCGGTACCGGGAGCGGGCCGCCGAGATCGCGCGGCGGACCGGGGCGACGGTGGAGATCGGCCGCGACCCCGCTGCGGCCGTCCGCGGCGCCGACGTCGTGTACACGGACGTGTGGATGAGCATGGGCCAGGAGCAGGAGTACGAGCGCCGGCGCCGCGCGTTCCAGGGCTACCAGGTGAACGCGGACCTGCTCGCTCTCGCGAAGCGCGACGCGATCGTCATGCACGACCTCCCCGCCCACCGCGGTGAGGAGATCACCGACGACGTCATCGACGGACCGCAGAGCGTCGTCTTCGACCAGGCCGAGAACCGGCTGCACGCGCAGAAGGCGCTCGTGCGCTGGCTCCTCGGAGCGCACCGATGACCGAGCGCACGATCCTGAACGACTGCTGCGAGGACTGGATCATCCAGTGGGGCGGCTTCTACCGCGGCGGCGCCGCGTTCTCGTGCCCCGAGTGCGCCACCGAGTGGCGCAAGGGGGAGGGGCCGACGTACGAGCGCCCCTCGGACGGGCGGTCGTTCACGCGGCGTGTGCGCAGGGGCCCCGCGGACGAGTTCCCGTACCTCGCCGCGGTGGACGGCCAGGAGCCCATCGTCGAGCGCTGCTGCGCGAAGATCCTCCTCACCCACGGCCCGCGCATGCCCGAGGGCTCGTTCGCATGCCCGGTCTGCGCCACCGAGTGGTCGAAGCGCACGGACCGGCTCCACGGCCTGCGGGTCCCCGTGTTCAGCAAGCCCGGCCTCGCGGAGCCGCTCACGGTCCAGCCCGGCCGCACGCGGCCGTTCCTCATCGCGCTCTCGGAATACTCACCGCCCCGAGACTGACCGGCGTTGACCACCCCGTCGGATCACGCACCGCGTAGCGACAGGAGGAGAGGATCGGATGGCAGACGGGACGATGACGGGCACCATGGCGCGCGGGGCGGGCGCTCCGCCGGCCGATGCGGCGGCGGCAGCGCCGACGGCGGACCGCGCCGGCGCGGGATCCTGGGCGGGGCGGTCCTCGTCGCCGTCGGCGTGACCTACCTGCGCCCGAGCCTCGGCGTCCCGAACGCGACGTCGTACCCGTTCCTCGCGCTCGGGGCGGCGTTCGCCTCGGCCTACTTCACCGGATCCAGCCCGTACGTGCACCTCGTGCCCGCGGCGACTCTCATCAGCTTCGGCACGGGCCTGCTCATCCCCGGCTTGCTGAACCTGCCGGGCGAGACCGTCGCGCCGATCTTCCTGGCGTCGCTCACGGCGGGGCTCGTCGGGGTCTTCGTCATCCGGCCGCAGCGGCGCTGGCCGCTCGTGCCCGCCGCGATCATCGGCGTCGTGACCCTCGCGGAGACCTTCCGGGTCGCGACGATCATCCCGCAGGGCCTCCAGCCGCTCTTCGTGCCCATCATCCTCATCGCCGTCGGCGGCTACCTCATCCTCGCCCCGCGGCGCAGACGGCCCAGGCCGCGCCGGTGAGCGTGGCCACCGTCGTCGCCGAGCGCGGGAAGGGGGAGGCCCGCAGCGAAGAGACCGTCCAGGTCCCGGCGGGCGCGAGGGTTCCCGCGGTCGTGACGGGCGTCGAGCTGAAGCGCGGCGACACCGCGCGGCCCGCCGAGGTGCGCGTGCTCGCGCCGCAGGAGAAGCAGGACACCCCCGCGCCGAAGGTCGTGGACGCCCCGAAGCCGACGGCGCGCCCCGAGCTCGTCCCGTCGCTCGAGCGGCCCGATCCTTCGTGCTCATCAAGTGAGGGCGATGCCCGGCCGCTCGTGCGTCGGCGAGGGTGAGCCCACGATCCGATAGAATGTGCTCTGCGACGAAGGTCGCACCAATGGCGGCGTTAGCCTAGTGGTAAGGCCCCAGATTGTGGATCTGGTCAGAGCAGTTCAATTCTGCTACGCCGCCCAGTACGGCCGCCCGGTGGGGCGGCCTCCTCTTTCTCCCCAGCGCCTACGATCAGACGGTGAACGTCACGCCGGAGCGCTTCCCCGAAGCCGCGGTCGACGAGCGGGCCGCCGCGGGGCCCGAGCGCGCCGTCGCGCTCGCCGGCGGATGCTTCTGGTGCGTCGAGGCGGTCTACAAGCAGCTGGAAGGCGTGACCGCGGTCACGAACGGCTACGCCGGCGGGACCGCCGAGACGGCCGACTACCGCACCGTCTGCAGCGGCACGACCGATCACGCCGAGTCCGTCGAGGTGCGATACGACCCGGAGCGGATCACGCTCGGCCGGATCCTGAAGGTGTTCTTCTCGATCGCCCACGACCCCACCCAGCGGGACCGGCAGGGCAACGACGTGGGGCGCCAGTACCGGTCCGCGATCTTCTGCGCGGATGAGGAGCAGCGCCGTGTGGCCGAGGCGTACATCCGCCAGCTCGACGCGGCGAAGGTCTTCGACGCCCCGATCGTCACCGAGCTGGCCGCGCTCGACCGCTTCTACCGCGCCGAGGAGCACCACCAGGACTACGCGGCGCGGCATCCGCTCGAGCCGTACATCCTGTTCACCGCGCGCCCGAAGGTGGAGAAGCTGAAGAAGCACTTCGGGGCGCTGCTCGCCCGGCGCTAGGGGTCTACCCGCCCTTCCGCTTCGCGTCGTCGTAGAGCGCGCGCACCATCGGCGCGGCGCCGTGGAACTCGCCGACCTCGAGATACGTGTCCCACGTGCGCACCGCGTCGGCGTAGCGCTGCTGCGTATACAGGACGAGGCCGCGCAGGAACAGCGCGTCGGCGTCGCGCGGCCGCACCTTCAGCGCGCGGTCCGCCGCGAGCAGCGCTCCGTCGAGAGACCCCGAGCGGAACAGGAGGATGCCGAGGCCGTTCAGCGCCGGCACGCTGTCCGCGTCGAGCGCGAGGACGGCGCGGTACTGCTCGGCCGCGTCGCTCGGGCGGCCCTCGTTCGCGTACGCGTCGGCGAGCGCGAGGCGCGTCGGGACGTCGCCGGGCGTCGCGCGCACGCGCGCCTCGAGCGTCCCGAGCGACGGCCCGCCCGGCACGGTCCCGGTGATGGTGTCCCCCGGGGCGCGGTCGCCGACCGACGCGGGCAGGAACGCGACGGCGAGCACCGCCGCCGCGCCCGCGATGAGCGCGGTGACGGCGAAGGTGCGCACCGGCGCCGCCGCGAGACGCCCGTCGCGCGCCGCGAAGGCCGAGGCCTCGATGCGCGCGCGCAGGCGCGCCTCGTCCGCGGGATCGATCGTCCCGGCCGCGCGGGCGAACTCGAGGTCGCGGAGCGAGCTCACCGCGCGCGCGACGTCGTCGCGCTCGTCGGGGGCCTCGTCGGGCCACGCCGTCGCCGTCATGAACGGGCGGAGCGCGAGCCATGCGCCCGCGGCGAGCGCGACCACGAGGACGGAGGCCTCGCTCACTCCGGGTCCCCGGCGAGCTCGCGCTCGCGCAGCGCGCGCAGCTGGTCGTCCGTAGGACGCGGTGGCTCGGCCGCCGGGCGGCCGACGCGCGACCACGCGAGCAGCGCGCCGACGAGGACCGCGACGACGGGCAGGAGCCACACGACGCCGCGCGCGTCGAGGAGCGGCGGCGAGAGGATCACCCAGTCGCCGTACGAGCGGCGGAACTCGTCGCGGATCTCCTCGTCGCTGCGGCCCTCGGCGACGCGCTGCGCGACGAGGGCGCGCATCGCGCGCGCCGTGTCCGACGGCGAGTCCGCGACGGCGAGGCCCTGGCACACCGGGCAGCGCAGCTCCGCGCTGATCCGGTCGACGCGCTCCCGCGCCGTCTCGGCGCGGGGCATCGCCGCGAGGGCGACGGCCGTG
>VGOU01000018.1 GCA_016875795.1 Chloroflexota bacterium
ATGTCGCAGTAGGTTTTGGCGTCGAAGTAGGTTGCGGCGTTGCTGTGGGGCGCGGCAACGGCGTCAGTGTAGGTGCAGGCACGGGCGTTGGCGTCGCAGCAACCGTGGACTGGGACGTGGGCGTAGCGGCCTGCTGCCCGCTGCACGCCGCAACGAGCAACGCGATACAGAGGCCCATCAGGACCCAACGCATTCTTGTCATGTCGTAGTTCCGCGATCGGCGGCCGCTACCTTAGCTGTTTATCACTGCCAGCAAAGGCCTGGGGTCTAACAAATTCAAGAAGGCCTAGTCCAGGCTCTATAGCAGGGCTCGTTCCGCCGGGCCGAGGAGACCGAAGAGGCGAGGCCGCAGCAGCTCGCGCGTCACCAGGCCGAGCGCGACGCGGTCCAGCCGCAGGGTGTCGAGCGCATGCGTGCCCGCCGGCAGCGGCTCGAGATCGACGCCGCGCGCGGCGAGCGCCGCCGGGGTGAGGGACGGGAGCGCCGGGCACGGCTCCGCCCGCACGCCCGCGTACGCGAGCGAGCGGACGAACGCCGCGGCCGCGGTCTCGTCGATCTCCGCGTACGCGGCGCCGTCACGCCGCGTGAGGACCACATGGTCGACCGCCGCGAGCGCCGCGTCCACGCGTCCCCCGGACAGGGCGACGAGCCGCAGGAGCATCAGGGCCGGTCGTGCACGAGCGCGACGACGAACGTGCTCGTCGCGATCCGGTCGGCGATCCACATCTCCGCCGCCGGACCGACGGCGATGACCACGCTCCCCAGGCGGTCGCGCATGACCGTCGCGCGCGTCGCCCGTTCGCGCTCGAACGGGCCGCCCGTGGGGAGCGCGATGCCCGAGTCGAACGCGGCGGGGGCCGCGGCCGGCACCGGCTCGGCCCAGGCGTAGAGCACGTCGGCCTCCGGCGCGACCCAGACGACCGGGTCGGACCACGCCGGTCCTTCGATCACCGGCTCGACGGCGTAGGCCGGCTCGTCCCACCACGCGGCCTCGTAGGCGGGCGGGTCCCAGCACGGGTCGTACCAGCCGCGCCACCAGTCCCAGTAGGGGTCACACGCGTGTGCCGTCGAGGCCGTCGCCGCGACGAGCCCCGCGGTGAGCAGCGCGGCGATGAGCGCCCTCATCGCGGTGCGCCGACCGACAGCAGCTCGAT
This sequence comes from Chloroflexota bacterium, assembly GCA_016875795.1. Classification (GTDB taxonomy): domain Bacteria; phylum Chloroflexota; class Limnocylindria; order P2-11E; family P2-11E; genus JACPOT01. The sequence goes on from VGOU01000018.1 coordinate 1,155, forward strand.
GACCGTGACCGGGCGGCCCAGGAGCGCGCCGAGAAGGGGCGTGCGGACGGGGAGATCGGCGCGCAGGCGCACCGCGCGGTCCGCGACCGTGACCTCGGCCGCCGCCGCGATCGAGCTGGGATCGGCCGCGAGGGCGCCGGCGAGCGGGGCGAGGTCGAGCGCGAGGTGCTCGCGCGCGACGCGCCCGGCGTCGCCCGGCACCCGCAGCGCTCCCGTCGAGCGCAGGACGGTCTCGTCCTGGTCATTGGCCGCAGTCAGGGCCGCGAGGTCCGCCGCGATCCGCGCCCGCTCGGCGACGACGCGCGCCGCGCCGAGCTCGAGCACGCCGGTGAGGACGACGAGGATGAGAGGGAGGAGCACGGCGACGGTCGCGCTCATCGCGCCAGCTCCCCGCGCGTCGTGGCGGTGGAGCGGAGCGGGATCGCCGTCGTGAACGCGAACGGGATCGCGACGGTGAGGCCGGTGGTCACCGTGACGCGGATCGGCTCGCGCCACCCCACCTGCGCCGGCGCGATCTCCACCGTCGCGCGGTCGGGGTCGATGCCCGCGTCGCGGAGCGACCGCGCGAGCAGCGCGCGGACCTCCGGGGCGTCCCCGCCGACCTGCGCGGCGTACCGCGCGGCGTGCGCCGTGGCCGCGTCCTGCGCCAGCCAGCGGTGGAACGCGTCGCCGAACTGCAGGATCGAGAACAGGACCGGGAGGAGCACCGCGATCATGAGGGTCGTCTCGAGCGTGGCGCTCCCGCCGTCGGAGGCGGCCAGCCTCAACGGACGGCCTGCATCTGGGTGACGAGCGACTCGAGCCGCGCGACGAGGCCGTTGTTCCAGCTGGTGACGCCGATGACGAGCGTCCCCAGGACGACCGCCGCGCCGACGATGTATTCGACGGTCGCGAGCCCCGACGTGTCGTCGATGAAGCGCTTGATGGACATCCCGCGACCTCCTGTCGTTTTGATGGCGACAGGGGTCGGTCACGCCTTGCGGCTAGGTGAGGATGCGACCCGCCTCGTGGAACACGCGCATCTGGTCGCGCCGGACGTACCCGCACACCGCGATGCCCGCCTCCTGCGCGAGCGAGACGGCGAGCTCGGTGGGGCTCGTGCGCGAGGCGGCGATCCCGACCCCGAGCCGCGAGCACTTCACGAGCATCTCGCTCGAGATGCGGCCCGAGGTGAGGATGGCCTTCCCCGCCGTCGCGAGGTCGCGGAGGATCGCCTCGCCGGCGATGCGGTCGATGGTGTTGTGGCGGCCGATGTCCTCCACCAGGATCTCGAGCCCGTCCTCGCCGAAGAGCCCGGCGGTGTGCGTGCCGCCGTGCTCCTTGTAGCCCTCGGCCCCCTCGAGCAGCGCCTCCATCCACTCCATGAGCCGCTCGGGGCGCACGGTCATGCCGCCCTCGACCGGGACGACGTCGAGCGAGAACGTCACGCCGCGGCCGCAGCCCGACGTGATGATCCGCCTGCGGTCGTGCGGGACGCGGCGCGCGGTCGCGGCGAGGCGGACCTTCACGACGGTCTCGTCGTCGCAGACCTCCATGAGCTCGACGTCCTCGGCGGTCCGGATGATGTCCTCGACGCGCAGGAAGCCGAGCGCGAGCGCGAGGACGCGGTGCGGCGAGCACGCGACGGTCGCGAGCTCCTCGCCGTCGACGATGAGCGTGATGGCGCGCTCGGGCGGCGGCAGCTTGTCGAGCTGCGTCAGCTGCCCGGCCCGGTACAGCTTCGGCGGCGCCGGGCGCGCCGTGCGGCGGACCGTCTCGGCCGTCACCTGATGCTCTCGAGGCCCCGCCGGAGGTCGGCCTCGCTCGTCTCACCGATCTTCACGTGACGGATGGTGCCACCGCCGTCCACGAAGAAGGTGGAGGGGACGCTCAGCACGGCGTAGCGGTGGGTCGTCGCGAGGTCGACGTCGAGGAGCGGCTCCAGGCGCGTGACGCCGACGCGGTCGAAGAACTCGCGGACGCGCTCGCCGTCCTCGTCGAGGTCCACCGCGAGCCAGGCGACCGCGGGGTGCTCGGCCGCGATGCGGTCCATGAGCGGCATCTCCTTCTTGCAGGGCTCGCACCACGTCGCCCAGAAGTTGATGACGATCCCCCGGCCGCGGAGCGATGCCAGCGAGGCGCGCGAGCCGTCCGGGCGCACCCACTCGAAATCCGGCGCGGGCGAGCCGGCCCGCGGGGCTGCGCCGCTGTTCTCCACCTGCCGCATGATCACGCTCACCTTCGTGGGGCCGAGGACGATGCGCCGCCCCTCGTTGAACGGGAGCGCGGGCCACGCGAGCGCGACGAGCGTGGCGAGGGCGATCGCGCCGACGATGACGGCCGCGACCGGGCGCGGGAGGCGCTCCTGCGGATCGACGACGATGGCGTCGTCGCTCATGGGACGAGCGGCACGAAGTCGAAGAGCGACGCGAGCCGCGCGAACTGGCCCGACACCATGACGAGGCCCATGACGATGACGACGGCGCCGCCGACGACGTTCACCGTGCGGATGTTGCGGTTCAGGAAGGCCACGGCCGCGCGCGCCGAGCCGAGGCCGGTCGCGATGAGGAGGAACGGCACGCCCATGCCGAGCGAGTACGCGAGGAGGAGCACCGCGCCGCTCGCGAGCTCGAGGCCGAGGAGCATCGTGAGGATCGTCCCGAGGTACGGCCCGACGCACGGCGTCATCCCCACCCCGAACGCCGCGCCGACGAGGAACGAGCGCGGCAGCCCGCGCGTGCCGCCCTCGAGCCGCAGGTCCATGCGGCGCTCGAGGAGCGGCAGGTGGATGAGCCCGACCATGTGCATCCCGAGCACGACGAGGAGGACGCCGGCGGCCTGCTGCACGCGGAAGACGAGCGCGCCCGCGAGCGCGCCCGCGAGCGCGATCGCCACCCAGAGGAGGGTGAAGACGGCGCTGAAGCCGAGCACGAACGCGAGCGCATGTACGACCGTCCGCATGCGCTCGCGGCCGGAGACGGCGGCCTCGCCCGCGATGTTCACGAGGAACGCCGGCACGAGGGGCAGCACGCACGGCGAGAGGAACGAGAGGATGCCCGCGCCGAACGCGATGGCGACGTTCATCTCGGTCCCAGCCTATGGCGCGGGGTCGGACAGCGAGCCGCTCCCGGTGTGACGCGCCGGCGAGCCATCGGGCGGACGGTGCGACCGTCAGCGCTCCGATGTGCCGCGTGTACGAGCGCCCGACAACGACTGTGCGGCCGGACCATGGCCACGCCGCCGGGCGGGGCTGACCATCCGCTCCGTGCCTGCCCCTCGCCGCCCGCGCACGAGCGCCTACGAGTCGACCGCGATGCTCTCGCAGTACCTGCTGTTCCACTTCGGCCGACCGGCCGAGGTCCTCCCCTTCCCCGACGGACCCACGAGCGGCCTCGACTACCCGGCGCGATACACGCGCGAGTGCGTCGCGGACCATCCCGGACCGTGGGGACGCGCGCTCGACCTGGGTTGCGCCGTCGGCGGCACGAGCTTCGAGCTCGCGCGCCACTTCGACGAGGTCGTCGGGATCGACCTGTCCCGCCGCTTCATCACCGCCGCCCGGGCCCTGCGGCGCCGGGGGGTGCTGCCGTACCGCCGGGTCGAGGCCGGTGTGCTCACCTCGGACGCGGTCGCGCGCGTCCCGGCGGGGATCGAGCGGTCGCGCGTGCGCTTCGCCGTCGGCGACGCGACCGCGCTCCCGCGCGGCCTCGGGACGTTCGACCTCGTCCTGCTGGCGAACCTGCTCGACCGCCTCGCCGACCCGGCGCGCTGCCTGCGGCAGCTCCGGCACCTCGTGCGGCCGGGCGGCCGGGTCGCGATCTCGTCCCCGTTCACCTGGCTCACCGAATACACGGCGCGCTCGAAGTGGCTGGGCGGTGTCCGGCGCGGCGGCCGGGCGGTGCACGTCCACGAGTCGCTCGGCCGCATCCTCGGCCCCCACTTCAGGCGCGTCGACCGGTTCGACGTCCCGTTCACGATCCGCGACCACGCGCGCAAGTTCCAGTGGGCGGTGGCCGACGCCACGGTGTGGGTGCGGCGCCGCTCCTAGGGCGTGCGTCTCGGGTCGAGGGCGTCGCGAAGACCGTCGCCGATGTAGTTGATCGAGAGCACGGTCAGCGAGATGAGCAAGCCGGGGAAGATCGCGAAGTGCGGCGCGGTGTCGAGGTGGCTCTGCGCCTCGAACAGGAGCCGTCCCCACGTCGGCTCGCCCGGCGGGAACCCCAGACCGAGGAAGGACAGCGCGGACTCGGTGATGATCGCCCCGCCGACGCCGATGGTCGCCGAGACGATGACCGGCCCCAGCGCGTTCGGAAGGATGTGATGGCTGATGAGGCGGCCGTCCGAGGCGCCGACCACGCGGGCCGCGACGACGAACTCGCGCTGCTTCAGGGAGAGGAACGCCGCCCTCACCAGCCGGGCGACGCCCATCCAGTTGAGCGCTCCGATGAGCACCACGATGAGCACGAAGATGCCTGTCACCGGTCCGAGCAGACCCCGAAGCGAGTCGCGGAAGAGCATGATCACGAGCAGCAGCAGCGGCAGGTCCGGTAGGGAGATGAACATGTCCGTGAGGCGCATGAGCGGGCCGTCGGCGCGGGCGAAGAAGCCGGCGATGGCCCCGATGAGGACGCCGAGCGTGATGCCGACCGACACCGCCGCGATGCCCACCGCGATCGAAACGCGTCCGCCCTGGAGCGCTCTCGCGAGGATGTCCCTGCCGAGCTCGTCGGTGCCGAACGGGTGCTCGAGCGAGGGACCGCTCAGGACGCGGGTGAAATCGATGTCGTTGGTCGGGACGCGGTAGATGTAGGGTCCGACGAGCGTCCCAAGGACCAGCACGGCCAGGACGAAGGACCCGGCGAGAGCCAGGCGATGGCTCCGGAACTGTCGCCAGGCATCACCCCAGAGGGAACGTGGTGGGCGCGCGAGCGGCAGCGCGACACCGAGCGCGGCACGGTCGGCCGTCATGAGTACCGGATCCGTGGATCCGCGACGGCGTACAGAACGTCCGCGACGAGGTTGAACACCACGACGAGCACCGCGAAGATGAACGTCACGGCCATCACGACCGGCGTGTCCGCGGTGGAGATCGAGAGGATCAGGAGATGGCCGATCCCGGGGACGGAGAAGATCTGTTCCGTGATGACCGCGCCGGTGAAGATGTTCGGGATGCCCAGGGCGACCAGCGTGATGACCGGGATCAGGCTGTTCCGCAGCACGTGCCGCCTGACGACGGTGCCGCTGCCAAGCCCCTTCGCGCGCGCGGTGCGGACGTAGTCCTGGGGCATGTTCTCGAGCATCTCGGCCCGGACATAGCGCATCGTCGTCGCCGCGTAGATGAGGGTCAGGATGGCGATGGGCATGATCGACTGGCGAACCTGCGCCGCGAGCGACGGCAGGTCGCGCACGACGACGGTCGAGTCGTAGATGAAGGGGAACCAGCGCAGGTTCACCGAGAAGATGAGGATGAGGACGAGGCCGGTGAAGAACGACGGGACCGAGAACCCGATGAACGCGATCGTCGTCGCGGAGTGGTCGAAGAGCGAGTAGCGCTTCACCGCAGAGAGGATCCCGATCGGGATCGCGAGAGCGACTCCGATCACGAAGGCCACGCCAAGGATGGCGAGGGTGTTCGGGAGCCGCTGCAGGATCAGGCCGGTGACCGACGAGCGGGTCGCGAACGAGTAGCCGAGGTCGCCCTGCATGAGCTGCGAGACCCACTTCACGTATCGGACGTGGACGGGGTCGTCGAGGCCCAGGGACGTCCGGACGCGCTCGCGCACCTCGATGGGCACCTCGGGGTTGTTGGCGAACTGCGACAGCGGGTCGCCCGGCGCGAGCGCCAGGATGACGAAGATGATGAGGCTGATGCCCATCAGCGTCGGGACCGAGATGATGAGCCGCCGCAGGATGTATCTACCCACGGCGGCTCATCTCGGCCCTAGCTACGACGGCGTGACGCTACTTGGACCAGTCGGCGATGTTCCAGAGATCGCCTTCGAACACGTTGGCGACCGGACCCTTCAGGTCCTTGGCCTTCCCGGAGACCGGGCGGAGATACGACGCGACAGGGACGAAGACGGCCTCGCTGACGAGGAGGTCGTTCATCTTCAGGATCAGGGCCGCTCGCTTCGCCGGGTCGAGCTCCTTGGTGAGGTCAGCGAACAGCTTGTCGTAATCGGCGCTCTTGAAACGCCAGTAGTTGCTCCCCCGCCAGCCGGCCTCGCGCGTCTTGATCTCAGCGCTGGTCCACGCGCGGAGGAACGGCTCGGGGTCGGGCTGGCCGTAACCGTTGGCGTACTGCTGGACGTCGGCGAAGAACTTGGAGGCGGTATCCGGGTTGCCGAGGTCGGTGGAGAAGAAGACCCCCGCGGGGATGGCCTTCAGTTCGACCTTGACGCCGAGCGACTCCCAGTCCTTCTTGACCACTTCCTGGACCTGCTGCCGGAATGGGGCGACGGTCGTCTGGTAGACGATCTCCATCTTGACGCCACCCTTCGCCCGGATGCCGTCCGATCCCTTGACCCACCCGGCCTCGTCGAGGAGCCGGTTCGCGGCCGCGAGATCGAACTTGCAGACGTCCATGCTCGCGGTGGCCTGGGACACCATCTCCTTCGGGATGTTGATGACGTTGCACGTCGGGGACCCCGTGATGCCACCCCAGATCTGGTCAGCGATGAGCTTTCGGTTGACGGCCATCGCCAGCGCCTTGCGCACGCGGATGTCGGAGAGGAACGGATGTGAGGTGGTCGGCTCGGCGCGCTGATCGCCAGTGAGCTTGTTGTTCGAGAAGTTGAAGTTGATGGACTCGCTGCTGGTGCCCTGCGCGGCGATGTTGTCGCACTTGCCGGTCTCGAAGAACGGCTTCAGCTGAGCGGCCGTGAGGTTCAGCGACCACCCGTAGTCGACGTCGCCCGTCTGGCAGACGGCGCGGGCAGAGATGTCCGCCGAGGCCACCGTCTTGATCTGCATGGTCTTGAAGTACGGCTTGCCGGGATCGCGGTAGAGCGGGTTGATCTCGTACGTGACGATGTCGTTCGGCTTGAATTCCTTCACCTTGTAGGGGCCAGTCCCGATCGGGGCCTGGTTGCCCGGGGCGTCCTTCACGTTGGCGCCCTTGAAGGCGGCGAACTGCGCCTTCTGGATGATCACCTGGGAGCCGCCGACGCCCCACTGGTACGGGACAGCGGTCGGCTGCTTGAAGGTGACGACGACCGTGTTCTTGTCCGTCGCCACCACGGACTGCACGAGCGTGGTCGATGAGGCCGTCGTCGTCGCGGTCGCCTTGTCCGACATGTAGTCGAAGGTGAACGTGACGTCGTCGGCGGTGAAGTCGGTGCCGTCCGACCACTTGACGCCTTGCTTCAGCTTCCAGGTCACCTTCGTGCCGTCCGCCGAGATGCCGCCGTTCGCCTTGGTCGGGACCTCGGCTGCGAGACGCGCGACGGGGATGCCATCCGGTCCCATCACCGCCAGGGACTCGAGGATCGGTCGGGCCGCATCCTGATCCTTAGCGCCCGCCGCGAGGTGCGGGTTCAGGATCACGGGCCCCTGCCAGAACAGGAGCTTCAGCTCGCCGCCCGCGCCGCGCAGGTTCGGCGTCGGCGCCGCGGTGGGAGCCGTCGTCGCTGCCGGCGCCGCGGTGGGAGCCTTCGTCGCTGCCGGCGCCGCGGTCGCGGCGGGTCCGGGCGTCGCCTGCTGCGAGCAGGCCGAGATGATCAGACCGGCGATGACGAGGAGCGCGAGGAACCCCGGTACGCGAGTGCTCGGAGCCATGTGCACCTATCCCCTCCGCGCCACGACGCACGTGGCGCCTTCCCTATCCCATGCTTCGCCGCAGGGGAGCCCTCGGCAATGTGCCCGGCGCACACTCCGGCGCCCGCGCCGCGCCGCGAAGCACACCGCTCAGGCGGAGGGCATCACTCCGTGGGGATCGTCCGCGGGCGCCGCGAGAAGAGCCGCCGCACCATCGGGACGAAGAGGTCGAGCGGCGCGGACTCGAACCTGGGGTCGATGGCGCCCTGGTCGTACTTCTCCGCGAACTCGGCGCCCCAGTCGAAGAACTCGTGCCCCCGCCACCGCTCCCTCCCCTCGGGATCGAAGAGCCGCGGGAACTCCTTCACGTGGTGGTCGCCGAACACCTGGTGGCGCTGGAGCATCCAGCGGTTGCGCTCCGACACGTACGGGCCGAGCAGCTCCGCCGCGAACGCGCCGTGCCGGCTCGGCACGACGACGAAGCCGATGTCGTGCAGGAGCGCGACGACGATGTCCTCCTCGTCGCGGCGGTCGAGGTACGCCCGCGTCGCCGCCTGGAGGCAGTGCTGGTAGTTGTTCACGCGGTAGCCGAAGGTCGGCTCCTCGCGCATCGTGTCGAACATCCTCAGCACCGCATCCGCCTGGTTCTCCGCGTAGAACACCGGGCGCTGGCGTTCGAGGATCTCCCAGTCCGTGCGGCGCAGGTCTTCCATGGGGACGCCGGGCACGTACTCCCATTCCGGCCGGTGCAGCGGGCTCGTCACCGCCCGCGCGCCCGGGATACGGTCCGGTCCGTCCGCCACGTGGCCATCATCGGCGGCCCTCCCTGGCGCGCCCAATGTGCCCCCTGACCACGACCGCGCCGCGGGCCTGTGCGCCTCGACCACTGGCCCGCGGGCCCGCGGCGGGGGATGATCGACGCGGTGGAGCGGTCGGTCGCCAGCGACTGCGTCGTGATCGGCGCCGGGCTCACCGGGCTCTCGGCCGCGCTCCACCTCGGCTGGCGCGGGGTGCGCGTGCACGTGCTCGAGCGAGGCCGCATCGGGGACGGCACCTCGAGCAAGGCGAGCGGCTGGATCTCGGCCCAGCTTCGCACGCCGAACGCCCTCCTCGAGCTGGTCCTCGCGAGCCTCGCGTACTACCCCGAGTTCCTCCGGCGCCTGGGCGACGACTGCGGGTTCGAGCGGTGCGGCTCGCTCGTGGTCTTCGACTCGGTCTCCCAGCTCGAGCAGCGGCAGATGCTCGACGCGACGCAGCGCGAGGTCGCGACCTTCGCGGGCGCGCGCTTCCTCGACGCCGCCGAGGTGCACGACCTCGAGCCGGCCCTCGCGCCTGAGATCGTCGGTGGCGCGCTCTTCGAGGAGGACGCGCAGGTCGAGCCGCTCCGGCTCCTCGAGGCCATGGTCCGCGCGGCGGCGGACGCGGGCGTGGTCGTGCACCAGGGCGCCGAGGTGACCCATGTCGGGCGAGAGGGCGCCGCCTGGCGCCTGCGGACACCGATCGGCAGCTTCACCGCCCCGCGCGTCGTGATCGCGACGGGCGCCTGGACCACGGCCGTCGCCGAGCTCGCGGGCACGGACGTCCCGGTCCTCCCGGTCTCCGGACAGCTGCTCGTGACCCGTCCGCGGAAGGGCGCCCTCCGCCGGTGCGTCGTGTACCAGCCGGACCCGCGCTTCGCGACGAAGCTCGCGTGCGGCGTGCGGCCCGCGGTGGACGGGCGGCTCTGGATCGGCACGACCTATCGCGCGGGGACCTTCGACGCCTCGATCACGGCCGAGGACTCGGCGGCGATCGTCGGCGCCTTCGAGAAGGTGTTCCCGGGGATCGCCGACACCCCCATCGAACAGGCGTGGGCGGGCGTGCGCCCGGTGCCCGCGGACCTCGTCCCGATCTACGGTGCCGTCCGCTCGGCCGACGGCGTCATCGCCGCCGTGCCGGTCGCCGGCCTCGCGGAGGCGGCTGCCGGCGGACGGCTCGTCGCGGACATCGTGTGCGCCGCCCCGCCGTCGGTCGCGGCAGACCCGTTCGACCCCGCGCGCTTCGCGGAGGACGACTGATGGCCGGGCCCGTCACCCTCACGGACCGGTTCCACATCGGCGCGGATGCCGTCCGCGTCCGCTCGCTGCTCGACGACGTGCCGGGTGTCATCGGCTGCATCCCGGGGGCGACGGTGAAGGGTGAGGGGCAGGCCGGCGTGTACGACGCGGCCATCGGCGTGCAATACGCCGAGACCGGGGTGCGCTTCGAGGGGACGGTGCGCATCGCGGAGAGCGGTGACGACCGGGTCACCGTGCGCGCCGAAGGACGCGACCGGGTCGGTGCGGTGCGCGCCGAGGGCGTGATCCGGCTGACGCTCGGGGCCGCCGGCGAGGCCGGCACTCCGGTGGACCTCGCCGCCGAGTTCACGTTCTCGGGCGTGCTCGCGCCGCTCGCGCGCTCGGCCACCAAGATCGTGGGACCGCAGCTCCTGCGCAGCTTCGCCGCCTGCCTCGCCGCGCGGGCCGGCGACCGAGGCTAGCCGCTACTCCGCGCCGCTCGCGGCGACCGCCGGGAGAGCGGGTCCCGAGGCGAGGCCGAGCTCACGCAGCCGCGACGCCCCGCGGATCGCCGCGACGGTGATGACGGCGGCGACCGCGCCCGCCCCGACGTAGACGCGCTCGATGCCGACGACGCTGCCGAGCGACCCGAGGAGCAGCTGGCCGACGGGCATGAGGCCCATGAACATCGTCACCTGCACCGCCATGACGCGACCCATGAGGTGATCCGGCGTCGCGGTCTGGAGGATGGCGCTCGCTCCGCCCATGACGAGCATGGTCGACGCGCCGAGGACGAGGCAAAGGACGGCGGAGGTCGCGAGGTCGGAGCGCGTCCCGAGCGCCGCGACGAGGATGGCCATCGCCAGGGCCCCGCCGAGGAAGATCCTCCCCCGCCCCGGGACCGCGCCCACGCTCGCCACCACCGTCGATCCGACGAGGGCGCCGACGCCGGTCAGGCTGAGGAGGAGGGAGAGCGCCTCGGGGCCGAGCCGCAGGTGGTTGGCGACGAACGCGGGCAGGAGCTGCAGGTACGGCCGGCTCAGGAGCGATGCGCAGACGGCGACCACGAACACCCAGCGCACGACGGGGTCGCCGACGATCCAGGACAGCCCGTCGCGCACGCTGCGCAGGACGTTCGGACGCGAAGCCGACGGGGCGGGCGGCATCGCCGGCAGGAGCGCGATCGCGAGGATCACCGGGAGGTGGCCGACCGCGTTCGCCATGATCAGCCCGCCGGCGCCGAGCGGCGCGATGAGCAGGCCGGCGAGCAGCGACCCGACGATCCCGGTCGCGTGCGCCGCCATCGACTGCAGCCCGACCGCGCTCATGATGTCCTCGCGCGGTACGAGGCGCGGCAGCAGCGACTGCCGCGCCGGCGCGTCGAACGACGACACGACGCCGACGAGGAACGTGAACACCATCACGGTCGCGATGGTGGCCACGCCCGACATCGCCAGCGCCGCGAGGATCCCCACCAGGACCGTGGCCGCGGCCTGGCTCCGCAGCAGCAGGGCTCGCCGCTCCGAGCGGTCGACGACGGCGCCCGCCAGGATCGTGAAGGCGATCGCGGGAACGGCGCGGGCCGCGCCGATCAGGCCGATGTAGAAGGGCGCGAGCTCGGGCGCGCCGTCCCTCACCGCCAGCTCCACCGCGAGCCAGCCGAGGCCGAACATCTGCATCCACCAGGCGATGTTCGAGAGGACGTAGCTCATCCAGAGGGTGCGGAAGGTCCCGTGCCGCAGCGCCGCGAACGCGGGAGGGCGGAGGAGCGTCAGCGCCGCTCCCGCAGGCGCGGCGCCGCGGCGAGGACGGCCTCGACGATGGGCTGATAGCCGGTGCAACGGCAGAGGTTGCCGGCGAGCGCCTCGCGCACGTCGCCCTCGGTCGGCGACGGCGTGTCGCGCAGGAGCTCGAGCGCGGTGAGGATCATCCCCGGCGTGCAGTAGCCGCACTGGAGGGCGTGGTGCTTCGAGAACTCGTCCTGCAGCGGATGAAGCTCGTCCCCGCGCGCGAGGCCCTCGATCGTGGTGACCTCGCCGCGCGCGGCCTGGATCCCGAGGAGGAGGCACGAGCGGACGCTGCGGCCGTCGAGGAGGACCGTGCAGGCGCCGCAGACGCCGTGCTCGCAGCCGGCATGCGGGCCGGTGAGCCCGCAGTCCTCGCGGAGCACGTCGAGGAGGAGCTTGCGCGCCTCCGTGCGCACCTGGTGCCGCACCCCGTTCACCACGAGCGCGTAGTCGAGCGTCACAGCGCGAGCATCCGGGCGGGATCCTCCTTCGTCATCAGGTCGAGCCTCGCGCCGGCCGGCGACGCGGGCTTCACGCCGACGCGCGCCACCGACAGTCGTCCGACACCGAGCGCGCGGCAATATGCGACGCGCATGGTCCGCCGGGACCGTGATGTGCACCGTTGCCGTACATGACCTCCTCGAACAGCGCCTTCCCGATCCCTTGCGCCGCGCCGCCGCGGACTTGCCCGTCGACGATCGCCGGGTCGACCATCCGTCCCGTGTCTTCCACGATGACGTAGCGCCAGGAGCGCAACTGCCCCCGTTGCGGGGTCGACCTCGACGACGACAGCGTGCGTCGAGTTCGACGACGTCGACGGGGCGGGTCACACGCCACGCTAGGGCGGACGCGCGGAGCGGCGCCAACGTGTGCGTGTGCCAGGCGACTACGGCTCGGGTCGACCGCTGTGCGCGTCGACCATTGCCCGCGCCCGTGCCGCGCGAACAGAGTCCCGCCGGTGGCACGCACCAGGACCTCGCGGTCTCCGGAGCGCGCCTTCAGACATCTCGAGCGCCTGCGCTTCCGCGGTATCGGGCCGTTCCGCGGAGGGCGCGTCGTCGCCGTCGCGGGCGACCCATCCGACCGCCTGGTCTTCTACTTCGGCTCGACCGGCGGCGGCGTGTGGAAGACGACCGACGGCGGCCAGTACTGGCGCAACGTCTCGGATGGCCACTTCCGCCGATCCTCGGTCGGCGCCCTGGCGGTCGCGCCTTCCGACCCGAACGTCGTCTACGCGGGCATGGGCGAAGCCTGCATCCGGGGCAACGTCGCGAGCGGCGATGGCGTCTGGCGCTCGACCGATGCCGGACGGACCTGGCTGCACCTCGGCCTTCCCGACACGCGGCACATCGGCCGGGTCCGCGTGCACCCGGCGCACCCCGACGTCGTGTATGTCGCGGCGCTCGGTCACGCCCACGCCCCGAACGCGGAGCGAGGCCTGTTCCGATCCACGGACGGCGGCGCGCGCTGGCAGCGAGCCCTCCACCGTGGTAGTCGCGCCGGCGCCATCGATGTGGCCCTCGACGGACAGGATCCGCGGATCCTCTACTGCTCCACCTGGGAGGCGCTGCGGACACCGTGGTCGCTCATCAGCGGCGGGCCCGGCAGCGGGCTGTTCCGCTCCACCGACGACGGAGACACATGGACCGACATCAGCCGCGCCCGCGGCCTGCCAGCGGGGACGCTTGGCCGGATCGGGATCGCGACCACCGCCGCTCGTGCAGGACGCCTGTACGCGATCGTCGAAGCCGACGATGGCGCTGTGTTCCGGTCGGACGACCATGGGGACACATGGGAGCGGCTGTGTGACGACCCACGCCTGCGCACTCGGCCGTTCTACTACCACCACATCGTCGCCGACCCCCTGGACGCCGAGACCGTGTGGGTCCTGAACACGGACCTCTGGCGCTCCGCCGACGGTGGGCGCACGTTCGTCCCGCAGCACGCGCCGCACCCGGACAACCACGATCTGTGGATCGACCCGCGCGATCCCCGCCGGATGATCGAGGGCAACGACGGCGGGGCGACCGTGACCTTCGACGGCGGCGAGACCTGGTCGCCGCAGCGCACGCAGCCGACAGCTGAGATGTACCACGTGACGACCGACAGCCGCACGCCCTACCGCATCTACGGGGCGCAGCAGGACGCGACCACGCTGAGCATGCCGAGCAGGTCGAGCGTGGGCGCGATCACCGCGAACGAGTGCTACGCGGTCGGCGGCGGTGAGAGCGGCTTCATCGCCGTGCGCCCGGACGACCCAGACGTCGTGTACGCCGGGTTCATCATGGGGTTCCTCACCCGATACGACCACCGCACCGGGCAGGCGCGCAACATCGATGTCTGGCCGGAGGCCGCCTGGGGCTGGGGCGCGCGCGACCTACGTCACCGGTTCCGCTGGTCGTTCCCGATCGCGCTCTCGCCACACGACCCGAACGTCCTCTACGTGTGCGGCGAGCGCGTCTTCCGCAGCACCGACGAGGGCGCGATCTGGAATGCGATCAGCCCCGACCTCACCCGCAACGACCGCGGCCGGCAGGCGCCTTCGGGCACCCCGCTCACCGCGGACAACTGCGGCACGGAGTGGTACTGCACGATCGCGACCTTCGCCGAGTCGCCTGTCGCCCGCGGGACGCTGTGGGCCGGCTCGGACGACGGCCTCATCCATCTCTCGCGGGACGACGGGCGGACGTGGCGGAACGTCACGCCGAGGACGATCCCCGCGTGGACCCTCATCAGCGCCATCGAGCCGTCGCCGCACGATGCCGCGGTCGCCTACGTCGCCGCGACGCGCTACCTGCTCGACGACCAGCGGCCGATGCTGTTCCGGACGGCGGATCACGGACGAACCTGGTCGGCGATCGCCTCCGGGATCCCCGCCGACGAGCCCACTCGCGTCGTGCGCGAAGATCCGATCCGGCGCGGCCTGCTCTACGCCGGGACCGAGACCGGGTGCTACGTGAGCGCGGACGACGGACGGCGCTGGCACCGATCGAGCGGCCAACTCCCGGTGGTGCCGGTCCACGACATCGCCGTGAAGGACGACGACCTCATCCTCGCTACGCACGGCCGTGGCTTCTGGATCCTCGATGACGTCGGCCCCCTGCGGGAGGACATCGCCGCGGCCGACCGGGACGCGCCGTGGCTCTTCACGCCGCGCACCCACGTGCGCTTTCGGGCCTCGCGGCATCCCGGCACCGGGGTGCCGAGCGCGCCGGGGAACAACTACCGCGGCCACGGCGCGACGGTCGTCACCTGGCGACCCGCGCCGGGGGCCGATGCCGCGACGCCCGAGCTCCTCCTCGACGCCGGCCCGAACCCACCGGATGGCGTGATCGTCCGGTACCTCCTGCCGGACGGATCGACCGGGAAGGTCACTTTGTCGTTCCACGACGCCGCTGGGCGCGTGGTGCGGCGCTTCACCAGCGACCCGACCGCCGACGGCCGGGCTCCCCGGATCCCCGCCGCGCCAGGGCTCAACACGTTCGTATGGGACACGCGCTGCGAGGGGGCGACGGCGATCGTCGCCGACGCGCTCAGCGGCGCCATGCCGGCGTCGTCGAACCCGCTGGCCGGACCGCTCGCCCCGCCAGGTCGGTATGAGGTCCGCCTCCGAGCGGGCCGAGTCACGCGGCGGGCCCGCTTCGAGATCCGCGCCGACCCGCGCACGGGCGCGACCGCCTCGGACCTTGCCGGGCAGTTCAGCCTCCTGCTGCGCCTGCGAGACAAGCTGAGCGAGACGCACGAGGCGGTGAACGAGATCCGCCGGATCCGCCGGCGGCTCGACGTCGACGGCTCGGCGACGAGGCGGCGGACGGCGCGGATACGACGTGAGCTCGAAGAGGTCGAGGGGGAGCTCGTGCAGACGCGGACGACACGCTCCATCCAGGAGACGGTCATCCACCCGGTGAAGCTCAACGCGAAGCTCGGCGGGCTCATCTCGCGCGTCGGCGCGGCCGACGCGCGTCCGACGCGGGCGAGCTACGCGTTCGCCGATGAGATCGTGGCGAGGATCGACGCTCAACTCACCCGGCTGGCCCGGCTGCGGGCGGCGATCCGGCCGGAAGCATGAGCGCGCGGCGCGTCCGGTTCGGGATCCGGCTCATTGACGACCTGGGCGGACCGAGCGAGCTCGCCGCGCTCGGGGTCCTCGCTGAAGAGCTGGGCTTCGACGTGCTCCTGTTCCCGCACAGCCCGTTCCGCGCGAACTCCTGGGTGCTCAACTCGCTCGTCGCCGGCCGCACCAGCCGCATCGAGCTCTCGTCAGGCGGTCCGTCGCGCACGGCTGACCCCAGCGAGGTCGCGACCTACATCGCGACGCTCGACCATCTGTCCCACGGGCGCGTTTCGGTGCGCATGGGCGCGCACAACTTCGAGACGCTCAGGTGGATCGGCATCCCGCGGGGCGAGGAGGACGTCGTACCGCGTGTCCGCGAGGGCGTCGAGATCCTGCGCCGCATGCTGCGCGGCGAGCGCGGGCACGACGGCAGCATCTACCGCTGGGACGAGAACGCGTATCTGAGGTTCGCGCCGTACCGCCGCGAGATACCCATCGCGATCTCGGCGATCGGCGAGCCGCTCCTCGAGCTCTCGGGTGAGATCGGCGACGGAAGCCATCCCATGGTGACCCCACCCGAGTCTGCACCGCTCATCATGGCGCCCATCCGCCGCGGCCTCGAGCGATCATCGGCACCGGGTCGGTCGTTCGAGGCGACCGCATACGTCTGGATGGCGGTCTCCGAGGACGGGGACGAGGCCCGGGCGCTGCTCGCGGACATCGTGTCGTACTACGGCTACCACCTCGACCCGCGCGCGCTGGCCACGATCGACCTCACGCTCGAGGACTTCAGGCCGGTGTACGACGTGCGCATGCGCCACGGCCGTGAGGCTGCGCGGCCGCTCGTGACCCCCGCGATGCTCCGGACGGGCATCGCCGGCACGCCAGAGGAGTGCGTCCGGCAGCTGCGCATCATCGTCGACGCGGGCTTCGACAACGTGAACATCGGCGGTCCCATCGGCCGCGACCCCGCGCGCGCGATGCGCCTGATCGCCGACCGCGTGATCCCCTCGTTCCGTTGACGCGCGGGCGCGGCTGGCATGCGCCGCGGTAGAGCCGCGGCCGGACGGAGGAGGAGGGTCAGCGCCGCTGGCAGCCGGCATGCGGGCCGGTCGAGCGTCAGAGCGCGAGCAGCCGGGCGGGATTCTCCTTCGTCATCAGGTCGAGCTCGCGCCGGCCGGCCCCGAGCGCGATGAGGATCTGGATGAGCTCGCGGAAGCCCTCGGTGGGGGGCGGGCTGTGGACCTGGCCGAGGTCGCTCGTGAGGATGCAGCGCTCGGGCCCCACGGCCCTGATCGCGTCGAAGACGTCCCACACCGTCTGGTACCGGCCGCGCTCCGTCGGGAACCAGAGCGGGAGGTGGCACGACATGGTGTGCTCCATGTACGCGCCCGCGTCGGCGAGCAGCACCTGCTGCTCGATCGAGTAGCTCATGTTCTCGTATTCGGGGTGGCTCACCACCACGTGGCGCACGCCCATCCGGCGCGCCTCCGGGACGAGCACCTTCGCCTCGTCGTAGCTGAGATGGCCGGTGAACAGCACGGCGCCGGCGGCGGCCACGAGCGCGCAGATCTCACGGACCTCGGGCAGGAGCGCGCCGCGCTCGTCGAGCACCGTGAGGCCCTCGTCGGGGAAGCGCATGCCCAGGTCGCGGTACCCGCGGCTCGGATGGTCCCGCACGTAGCTCGCGTGGTTGCGCGACCACATCGTCGGACCCCAGACGACGCGCGCGCCGAGGCGCAGCTCACGGTCGACGGCCTCCGGGCTGAGCCCGCCCGCGGGCGGGTTGCAGACGATGGCGCCGAACACCTGGATCCCGGGCACGCGCTCCGAGGTGACGCGCGCGCGCTCCGCCGTGCCGGCGACGTGGCCCTTCAGCACCATGGCGCGCAGCCCCTTGTCGCGCGCGATGGTGGCCGCGCCGACGTCGTCGAGGAGCCGCGGGAACGCGTCGGGGGCGGTGTGGACGTGCATGTCCACCACGCCGCGCAGCACCGACTCGAGCTCGGCGATCACCGCCGACCGAGCATCGGTCGCGAGCGAAGGGGGTCGCAATATGCCGCGCGCATGGTCCGCCGGAACGATCGTGTGCACCGCGGCCGTTCGGCGGCGCCCCGCGCCACGCGATGATGCGCGAAGCGCAGAACGTAAGGGGGGTCTGAGGATGGCCGGATCGGTCGCGGCGGCGTCGGAAGCGAAGGTCGTGGAGGGCGCGGACATCCTCATCAAGGTCTGCGGCCGGCTCCGCCCGAGCGAGCGGGTCGCGATCGTCTGCGACACGACGACCCGGGCGCTCGGCGAGATCCTCGCCCGCCGCGCCGCGCTCGTCACGGACCGAGTGCACCTCGTGGAGGTGCCGCCGTTCGACATGCACGGACAGGAGCCGCCGGCGCACGCCGCGGAGCAGATGCGCCTCGCGGACCTGTGCCTCGGCATCACCGCGAAGTCGATGGTGCACACGAACGCGAGGCGCGACGCGGCCAAGGGCGGCACGCGCTACCTGAGCCTGCCCGACTACTCGATGGACCTCCTGGCGCACGAGTCGCTGCGCGCGGACTTCGAGGCGCGCGGCCGCATCGGCGACCGCATCGCCGAGGCATTCACCG
>VGOU01000019.1 GCA_016875795.1 Chloroflexota bacterium
GCCGAGGTCGAGGGCGGCGCCGCGCGCGAGCCGCGCGCTGCCGGGACGGACCTCGAGGAGGTCGGTGAGCGGCGCGAGCGCGGTCGCGACGGCCGCCGTCGCCGTCGGCCCCACCTCGGAGAAGGTGCGGTCGTAGCCGGCGGCGACGAGCGCGGGGAGGATGCCCGCGTGAACGAGCCCAGCGGAAGTCTCGAACGCGTCGAGCGCGGCGCGGAGCAGCGCCTCCAATTCCTTTGAGACGTCGGTCCACTCGCCGGCGCGCGCGTTGAAGCGCGATAGCTCGCTTCCGGGATCGAAGCGGGTGAGGCGGGCGTGGAGCGCGTGGATCCACTCAGCCGTCGCGGCCAGCTGCTCGCGGGGCGCGACCGCGTACAGCTCGCAGTCGCTGCCGAGCGCCTCGAAGCGGAGCGCAGCCACCCCCTCCACGTGGGCGACGGTATGTGTTTCCGTGCCGATCCGGCACGGATCCGTGCCAACTTGGCACGGAAATACATCACCGCCCCGTCGGGCAGGGCGGGCCGGCCGCCGATGCACCGCCGCGGCCGCCGTGGCGCTAGGAGACGTGGGTGCCGGTGATCGCCGGGAGCTCCGTGGCCCGGACACCGGGCTGGATCTGGATCCGGCCGACGGCCGGCATCGCGACGGCGGTCGGGGACGGCCGCACCACGGGCGGCTGGAGGGGGGCGCGGCTGTTCTTCGGATGCGCCGCGACGTACGCGACCGACGCGAGGAGCGTCGCGACCGTGGCCCCCGTCGCCGCGAGCCGCAGCAGGACGGCCCGGGTCATCCCGCGGCGGCCGGCAGCATCGGCGAGGCCTCGCGTGACACCGGCGACCGCACGAAGGCGAGCCGCTCGAACGACCCCGTGAGGACCTCGCGGGGGTCCACGCCGAGGTGCGCCTCGAGGATCTCCTGGTACACGCTGCGGAGGTCGACCGTGTACTTCTGGTTGCCCGCGCGGTCGAGGTCCTTCAGGCTCGGCTCCTGGCCGTAGAGGCCGCCCTTCACCGGGTCGCCGATGAGGATGACCGGCGCCGCGGAGCCGTGGTCCGTCCCGGCGCTCGCGTTCTCGCGCGGGCGGCGGCCGAACTCGGACCACGTCGCGACCATCACCCGGTCGCTCATCCCGTGGCCGCTGAGGTCCTCGTAGAAGGCGCTCACCGCCGAGTCGAGGTAGGTGAGCAGGCCCTCGTGGCGCGCTTCCTGGGTGAAGTGCGTGTCGAACCCGCCGAGCGTGACGTGCAGGATCTTCGCGCCGCTCCCGCTGACGATGAGCTCGGCCGCGAGCTGCAGCGCCGCGGCGAGCTGGTTCTTGGACGAGATCGGCAGGCGGACGTTGTCGTTGTACTTCGCCTTCGGCACGTATTTGGACGCGGCGGTCTTCAGCTGCGCGACCGTGTCGCGCGCCGTCGCCACGGAGGTGTCGAAGAGCGCGCCGTAGATCCCCGGCGTGCCGGTGTAGAGCGCGCCCGCGGCCCGCTCCATCTCGTCGCCGCCGAGGAACTTGAAGTTCTGCTGTCCGTTGATGACGGTGAGCGTCGCCTGGAGGTCGCGCAGGATGCCGGGCACGCCGGTCGCGCCGCAGGCGCACCCGACGAGCGGGTGGCCGGCGGAGTCGTAGTTCTTCGCGATCGTCTTCCCGAGCCAGCCTTCCATCTGGCGGCGGGTCGGGTCGCCCGTCTCCCACACGCGGATCGAGTCGAAGTGCGATCCGCTCGGCCGCTCGTACCCGACGCCCTGGACGATCGCGACCCTGCCGCGGTCGAAGAGCGACTTGATACCGGGCAGCTTCGCGTTCAGGCCGAACTCGGAGCCGATGGGGAGGGCGCTCTCGGCGGCGCGCGAGAGGCGCGGCCGCAGGTCGCGGTACGCGGGGTCGCTCAGAGGGATGACCGTCTGCAGGCCGTCGTTGCCGCCGGCGAGCTGGATCATCACGAGGACGCGGTCGTTGGAGCGCCCGTCCTTCTTCGCCGCGTAGACCGCGCGCGTGAACACGTCCGGCACCGCGGCGTAGCCCGCCGCGAGGCCCGCGGCGCCGGCGCCGAAGACCAGGCCCGCGCGGAGGAAGTCCCGCCGGGAGACCCTGTTGATGCCGACACCGTCGTTCATCGCGTCACCTCTACTTCAGCTGGAACTCGGCGCAGCACAGGACGACCATCCAGCGCCGCCGATCGTCGTTCACGGCGTTGAGCAGCTCGAGCGTCTGCGGGCTGAGCGTCGAGTCCAGGTACTGCGCGTGCGCGTCGCCCGAGGCCGGCACCTTGCGGGTCATGTTCACGGCCTGCGTCGCGAAGTTGATGCGCGCGAGCATGGTGTTCGACGAGATCCACGACGCGTTCGTCGGCCAGCCGCCCACGCTCGGCGGGTCGAACATGACCTGGCCCATGGCGTCGCCCTGCTGCGGCATCGTCCGCGCGAGCTCCGGGTTGTTCAGCGCCTTCGCCGTCGCGATCATGAAGTCGAGCGGCGAGCGCACCAGTGACCGGTACGCCTTCGGGGACGTGAACTCCGGGCTCGTCAGGACGTCGTGCATGAGGGTCCGCATGTCGTGGCGGCTGCGGCGGAAGCGGTCGGCGAGACGCGCGACGGTGGCGTCTTCGACGTCCGGACTGACGAAGTGGCTGAGGACCTTGCGCGTGATGAAGGGCGCGACGACGTCCTGCTCCACGACGCGGTCGAGGATCGCGTTCGTGTCCCACCTCCGCCGCTCGCCGAGGAAGGTGAGGTCCGGCCCGTTGTAGGCGCGGTTGCGCTCGAAGATCCCGACCTTCACCTTGTCGGCGGTGGGGAGGACCTTGGGCGGAGCGCCGTTCTGCTTGATCGACTGCTCGATCTGCGCGTCGACCATCGCCTGCGTGCGCGGCTCGCGCCACCCGGCGAGGCCGCGCGACGCCGCCTTCACGTCGTCCTCCGCGAACGCGCCGCTGCCCATCGTGTAGAGCTCCATGAGCTCGCGGGCGTAGTTCTCGTTCGGGTTCTGGCCGGTCGACTGCGACAGGTCCAGGTAGCGGAGCATCGCGGGATCGACCGTGACCTCGTAGAGGATCGAGCGCAGGTCGCGCAGGAAGAAGCGCCGCCACGTGAGGTCCTGCCAGTAGAGGTAGGGCGACTGGAGGCCGACCTTGCGGTAGTCGCTCGTGAAGTGGCCGTGCCAGAAGAGCGTCATCACCTCGGCGAACGGGGTCGGCGACTTGATGGCCCAGTCGAGCCACCACTGCTGCAGCTGGCCGGCGTTCAGGCCATTCGTCTGCGAGGCGTTCTCGGCGGCCGGGAACGTCGGCGGCTCCATCGGCGGCGTCTCGATGAGCCGGTCGACGGCGCGCTGGTAGCCGTCCGTGAGCGCGGCCTCGAGCTCGGCGGGGGAGTACCCGAAGCTCGTGCGCCGGAGGAGGTGCGCCACCCTGACCGCCTCGTCGCCGAGCGGGGACACCCAGTCGAGGCCCGAGCGGGTCGCGACGGCCTGCTTCGTCAGCTGCTCCGGCTCGACCTCGACGACCCGCCGGATGCCGAGGAGCCGCGCCGCGGCGACGCCCGCGCCGCCCGCGAGGGCCGCGCCGAGGACCGCCCGCCGGTCGACCGGCGCCAGCCGCCGCTCCTTCCTGGCCTTCGGTCCGGGCCGTTCGTCCACCTGCCTGAAGATACGCACGCCCAGGCGTTTTGGAAGCACCCCGGAGGCCCCGGGAGCCTGTCTTACCGTCTTTTTTCGGCCGTTGCGGCCCGGTGGACGGCGGGCGGTCGGGGTATTGACTCGCAGGCCGGCGGTGAGAAACTGGCCGGTCCCGCGACGTCTGCTACGCTTGACGTCTCTTGAGCTCCCCGCGCCCGTCGTTCCGCGCGCCCGCCGCACGCCGCCACCCCAGCGCATAGCCACGCCTAGGAGGGCTTCATGACCTCGACCCTCGACCGCATCCCCACGTCCTCGCGCGAGCGGATGAACTTCGCGTCTCTGCCGGAGATGCTGCCCCTGCCGAACCTCATCCAGACGCAGATCGACTCCTTCAAGTGGTTCTGCGACGAAGGCCTGCAGGAGCTGTTCAACGAGATCTCGCCGATCCAGGACTTCACCGGCAAGAACCTCGACCTCAAGTTCCTGGACTACGAGTTCCGCGAGCCGAAGTACTCCGAGGAGGAGTGCCGGACCCGGGATCTGACCTACAGCCGCCCGCTGTGGGCGCGCGTCGAGCTGGTCAACAAGGAGACGGGCGAGGTCAACACGCAGGACGTGTTCCTCGGCGACTTCCCGTGGATGACCGACAAGGGCACCTTCGTCATCAACGGCGCCGAGCGCGTCGTCGTCAGCCAGCTCGTCCGGTCGCCCGGCGTGTACTTCACGGCGGTCGACGACCCGATGACGGCCCGCCGGCTCTTCTACGCGAAGCTCATCCCGAACCGCGGCGCGTGGCTCGAGTTCGAGACCTCGAACAAGGACGTCGTCTCGGTGAAGGTCGACCGCAAGCGCAAGCTGCCGGTCACGACCCTCCTGCGCGCCGTCGAGTACTCCTCGAACGAGGAGATCGCTTCGCTCTTCTCTGCGATCGACAACGACCCGGAGCACCAGTACATCGCCTCGACGCTCGAGAAGGACCCGACGACGAACACGAACGAGGGCCTCGTCGAGGTCTACAAGCGCCTGCGCCCGGGCGATCCGCCGACGATCGACAACGCGCGCAACCTCGTCCACTCGCTGTTCTTCAACTTCCGCCGCTACGACCTCGCGAAGGTCGGCCGCTACAAGCTGAACCGGAAGCTCGGCCTCGACCTGCCGATGACCGAGCGCACGATCACGAAGACCGACATCGTCAGGATCGTCGCGCGGATCGTCGAGCTGAACAACGGCAAGGGCAACGCCGACGACATCGACCACCTCGGCAATCGCCGCGTGCGCGCCGTCGGCGAGCTCATCCAGGGCCAGTTCCGCGTCGGCCTGCTCCGCATGGAGCGCGTCGTGCGCGAGCGCATGTCCATCGTGGAGCCGGAGAAGGCGACGCCGAAGGAGCTCATCAACATCCGCCCGGTCGTCGCCTCCATCAAGGAGTTCTTCGGAGGCTCGCAGCTGTCGCAGTTCATGCAGCAGACGAACCCGCTCGACGAGCTCACCCACAAGCGCCGCCTCTCGGCCCTCGGCCCGGGCGGCCTGTCGCGCGAGCGCGCCGGGTTCGACGTGCGTGACGTGCACTACTCGCACTACGGCCGCATCTGCCCGATCGAGACGCCGGAAGGCCCGAACATCGGCCTCATCGGGTCCCTCGCGACGTACGCGCGCGTGAACCCGTACGGGTTCATCGAGTCGCCGTACCGCCGCATCGTCAAGGAGGACGGGAAGGCCCGCGTCTCCGACGAGATCGTGTACCTGACGGCGGACGAGCAGGAGCTCGCGACGATCGTCCAGGCGAACGCGCGCCTCGACGAGAAGGGCTACTTCCTCGACGAGCGCGTCCAGATCCACCGGGGCCCGAAGTACCACGAGGAGTCCCCGCTGAACGCCGACTTCATGGACGTTTCGCCGAAGCAGATCGTCAGCGTGTCGGCGGCGCTCATCCCGTTCCTCGAGCACGACGACGCGAACCGCGCCCTCATGGGCTCGAACATGCAGCGCCAGGCCGTCCCGCTCATCAGCCCCCAGGCCCCGATCGTCGGCACGGGGATCGAGCAGCGCGCCGCGAAGGACTCGGGCCAGGTCGTCCTCGCCAAGAAGGGCGGCACCGTCCGCTCCGTCTCCGCGGCCGAGATCTGGGTC
Organism: Chloroflexota bacterium; assembly: GCA_016875795.1. Taxonomy (GTDB): domain Bacteria; phylum Chloroflexota; class Limnocylindria; order P2-11E; family P2-11E; genus JACPOT01. Next base: position 5,738 of record VGOU01000019.1, read on the forward strand.
GAGCAGGAGGACGGCGAGGCCACGCGCTACCGCCTCCAGAAGTTCGTGCGCACGAACCAGGGCACGTGCTTCAACCAGCGGCCGGTCGTGCAGGTGGGGGACACCGTCACGGCGGACCAGGTCATCGCGGACTCGTACTCCACCGAGGACGGCGAGCTCGCTCTCGGCCAGAACATCCTCGTCGCGTTCATGCCTTGGGAGGGCGGCAACTACGAGGACGCGATCATCATCAGCGAGAAGCTCGTCGCCGACGACCGCTTCACGTCGATCCACATCGAGAAGTACGAGGCCGAGGCCCGCGACACGAAGCTCGGCCCCGAGGAGATCACCCGCGACATCCCGAACGTCGGTGAGGAGGCCCTCGCCGACCTCGACGAGAACGGCATCGTGTACATCGGCGCGGAGGTCGGCCCGCAGGACATCCTCGTGGGCAAGATCACGCCGAAGGGCGAGACCGAGCTCACCGCCGAGGAGCGCCTCCTGCGCGCGATCTTCGGCGAGAAGGCGCGCGAGGTGAAGGACACCTCGCTGCGGCTGCCGTCGGGCGAGCACGGCAAGGTCGTCGACATCAAGATCTTCAGCCGCGACAACAACGACGAGCTCCCGCCGGGCGTGAACAAGCTCATCCAGGTCGCCGTGGCGCAGAAGCGCAAGATCAGCGTCGGCGACAAGATGGCCGGCCGCCACGGCAACAAGGGCGTGATCGCGAAGATCATGCCGGTCGAGGACATGCCGTTCCTCCCGGACGGCACGCCCGTCGACATCGTGCTGAACCCGCTCGGCGTGCCGAGCCGCATGAACATCGGCCAGGTCCTCGAGACGCACCTCGGCTGGGCGGCGCACGCCCTGAACATGCGCGTCGCGTCGCCCGTCTTCGACGGGGCGCGCGAGGCGAAGATCAAGGACACGCTCCGCAGCGCGGGCCTGCCCGAGGAGGGCAAGGTCGTCCTCCGCGACGGCCGGACCGGCCGCCCGTTCGAGCAGCCGGTCACCGTCGGGTACCTCTACATGCTGAAGCTCCACCACCTCGTCGACGACAAGATCCACGCGCGGTCGACGGGCCCGTACTCGCTCATCACCCAGCAGCCGCTGGGCGGCAAGGCGCAGTTCGGCGGTCAGCGCTTCGGCGAGATGGAGGTGTGGGCGCTCGAGGCGTACGGCGCCGCCTACATCCTCCAGGAGCTGCTCACGGTGAAGTCCGACGACGTCCTCGGCCGCGTCCAGACGTACGAGGCCATCGTGAAGGGCGAGGACATCCAGCCGCCGGGAGTGCCGGAGTCCTTCAAGGTGCTCATCAAGGAGCTCCAGTCGCTGGGCCTCTCGGTCGAGGTGCTCAACGAGCAGGAGCAGGAGATCCGCTTCGTCGAGGCCGACGCGTTCAACACGCCGGACCTCGGCATCAACATCAGCGGTCTCGAGTCGGGGAGCTAAGGGAATGCTCGAAGTCAACGAGTTCAACGCGATCCGCATCTCGCTCGCGTCGCCGGAGCAGATCCGCACCTGGTCGAGCGGCGAGGTCACGAAGCCCGAGACGATCAACTACCGCACGCTGCGGCCGGAGAAGGACGGGCTCTTCGACGAGCGCATCTTCGGCCCGACCCGGGACTGGGAGTGCTACTGCGGGAAGTACAAGCGGATCCGCTACAAGGGGATCATCTGCGACAAGTGCGGCGTCGAGGTGACGCGCGCGAAGGTGCGCCGCGAGCGCATGGGCCACATCCAGCTCGCCGCGCCGGTGTCGCACATCTGGTTCTTCAAGGGCACGCCGAGCCGCCTCGGGATCCTCCTCGACATGTCGCCGCGCAACCTCGAGCGGATCCTCTACTTCGCGCTGTACGTCGTCACGCACATCGACGACCACGCGCGCGAGCGCGCGCTCCAGTCGGTCCAGGAGGAGGCGGAGAGCAAGATCCGCCGCCTCGAGCAGACGATCGGCGACCGCACCGGCGCGATCGAGGCGCGCGCGAGCGCCGAGATCATGCGCATCCGCACGAGCACCGAGCAGCGCGTCCGCCAGCAGGAGGAGCAGCTCTCGAACGACACCGAGGCGCTCACGACCGCGGCCGCCGCGGTGAAAGAGCAGCTCGAAGCGTCGCTCGGGAAGCCGGCCCCCAAGGACATCGTCTTCAAGCCGGCCGACCTGAAGCTCGCCGAGAAGGGCGTGAACGTCACGCGCACGATGCTCAACCAGCTGCAGCGCACGCTGCAGAAGCAGCTCGACGCGCTCGTGAAGCAGGGCCGCGCCGGGGAAGCCGCGACGCGTAAGGAGGCCGACCAGCGCATCGCGGACATCCGCGCGCGCGCCGACCAGGACCTCGCCGTCATCCGGCAGGAGATCTCGCCGGACGTCGCGAAGATCCGTAACGAGGCGAGGACGAAGCAGGACGAGGTCGGTCAGGTGAAGTGGATGCAGATCCTCACCGAGGCCGAGTACCGCGCGTACGCCGACAAGTACCGCTTCTTCCGCGCGCAGATGGGCGCCGAGGCGATCCTCGAGATCATCCGCCAGCTCGACCTCGAGAAGCTCAGCCACTCGCTGCAGGCGGAGATGCGCGGGTCGACCGGCCAGCGCCGCAAGAAGGCCATCAAGCGCCTCCGCCTCATCAAGGCGTTCCTGCGGTCGCGCAGCGCACCGGAGTGGATGATCGTCACGATCCTCCCGGTGATCCCGCCGGACCTGCGCCCGATGGTGCAGCTCGACGGCGGCCGCTTCGCGACGAGCGACCTGAACGACCTGTACCGCCGCGTCATCAACCGGAACAACCGGCTGAAGCGGCTCCTCGAGCTCGGCGCGCCCGAGATCATCATCCGGAACGAGAAGCGCATGCTCCAGGAGGCGGTCGACGCGCTCATGGACAACGGCCGCCGCGGCCGCGCCATCTCGGGCACCGGCAACCACAAGCTGAAGAGCCTGTCGGACATGCTCCGCGGGAAGCAGGGCAGGTTCCGCCAGAACCTCCTCGGCAAGCGCGTCGACTACTCGGGCCGCTCCGTCATCGTCGTCGGCAACGACCTGAAGCTCGGCGAGTGCGGCCTGCCGAAGAAGATGGCGCTCGAGCTGTTCAAGCCGTTCGTCATGCGCCAGCTCGTCGAGCGCGGGCTCGCGCACAACATCAAGAGCGCCAAGCGCTACGTCGAGCGCGTGCACCCCGAGGTATGGGACGTCCTCGAGGACGTCATCAAGGACCACCCGGTCCTCCTCAACCGCGCCCCGACGCTGCACCGCCTCGGCATCCAGGCGTTCATGCCCAAGCTCATCGAGGGCAACGCCATCCAGATCCACCCGCTCGTGTGCGAGGCCTTCGGCGCCGACTTCGACGGCGACCAGATGGCCGTGCACGTGCCGCTCTCCGCCGCGGCCCAGGCCGAGGCGAAGAACCTGATGCTCTCGACGCGCAACCTGCTGAAGCCCGCCGACGGCCAGCCCGTCGTCACGCCGCGGCAGGACATGGTGCTCGGCTGCTACTACCTCACGCTGGACGCGGACCCGAAGAAGACGAAGCGTGCGTTCCGCGACATCAGCGAGGTGCAGTCGGCGTTCGACCTCGACGAGGTCACCTTCCACGACCCGGTGGTCATCGCCGGCGGCGACGGCAAGAGGCCGATCGAGACCACCGTCGGCCGCGTCCTGTTCAACGCGGTGCTCCCCGAGGACATGCGCTTCGTGAACAAGGTCATGGACCGCTCGGCGATCCGTGACGTCGTCGCGCACGTCTACGAGAGGCACAGCAACGACGTCACCGCCGAGGTCGTCGACCAGATCAAGCGCATCGGCTTCATGGCCGCGACGCGCGCGGGCGTCTCCATCGCCATCGACGACGTGGCCATCCCCAAGGACAAGTGGTCACGCATCGAGGAGACCGAAAAGAAGGTCGCCGAGATCGACCGCCAGTTCCAGCGCGGCCTCATCACGGAAGAGGAGCGCTACGACCAGACGGTCAAGCTGTGGACCGAGACGACCGAATCCGTGATCGGCGGCATGATGGACGCGCTCGACGAGCGCGGGTCCGTCTTCATGATGGCCACCTCGGGCGCGCGTGGTAACCCCCGCCAGATGGGCCAGATCGGCGGCATGCGCGGCCTCATCGCCGACCCGCAGGGCCGCATCATCGACCTGCCCATCCGCTCGAACTTCCGCGAGGGCCTGTCGGTCCTCGAGTACTTCATCTCCACGCACGGTGCCCGCAAGGGCCTCGCCGACACTGCCATCCGTACGGCCGACTCGGGCTACCTCACGCGGCGTCTCGTGGACGTCGCGCAGGACGTCATCGTGCGCATGGAGGACTGCGGCAACGAGGACGGGATCTTCGTCCACCGCGTCGACGTGCACAACCCGGAGCCCTTCGCGGACCGGCTGTTCGGCCGCACCGCGGCGATGGACATCGAGGACCCGAAGACGGGCGAGGTCATCGTCACGAAGGGCGACGAGATCGACAAGACAAAGGCGCGCGACATCCAGCGCACGGAGATCGACGGCGTCCGCGTCCGCAGCCCCCTGTCATGCCAGGCGAAGCACGGCATCTGCCGCCTCTGCTACGGCCGCTCCCTCGCGACGGGTCGGCTCGTCGAGAGCGGCGAGGCCGTGGGCATCGTCGCGGCCCAGTCCATCGGTGAGCCGGGCACGCAGCTCACGATGCGTACGTTCCACACCGGCGGCGTCGCCGGCCACGACATCACGATGGGTCTGCCGCGCGTCGAGGAGCTGTTCGAGGCGCGCGTGCCGAAGGGCCTCGCGGTCGTCAGCGAGATCGACGGCATCGCGGAGATCGTCCGCGATCCCGATGGCGCGCGGAAGATCGTCTTGCGCGATATCCAAGACTACACCATCCCCGTTTCGCTCCCGGCGGGCTACACGCTCGCCGTGAAGGACGGCGACGTCGTGACGGCCGGCGACGCGCTCGCCAAGCCGGACAAGCGCGGCAAGGGCAGGACCGACCTCGCGGCGCCCGTCGCCGGCACGGTCACGCTCCGCGACGGCGGCCTCGTCATCGCGATGAAGGACGCCGAGGAGCGCGTCTACGAGGTCGAGCACCAGGCGCGGCTGCGCGTGGAGAACGGCCAGCGGGTGGAGGCCGGCTACTTCCTCACGGAGGGCTCTGCGAACCCGCAGGACATCCTGCGCATCTCGGGCCGCGAGGCGGTGTACCGCTACCTCATCGGCGAGGTGCAGAAGGTGTACCGCAGCCAGGGCGTGACCATCAACGACAAGCACATCGAGATCATCGTCCGGCAGATGCTGCGGAAGGTCCGCGTCGAAGAGCCGGGCGACACGGAGCTCCTGCCGATGGAGCTCTTCGACCGCTTCGAGTTCGAGGAGATCAACGCGCGCACGATCGCCATGGGCGGCGAGCCCGCGACCGCGCAGACGGTGCTCCTCGGCGTCACGAAGGCCTCGCTCTCGACGAGCTCGTTCCTCGCGGCCGCCTCCTTCCAGGAGACGACGCGCGTCCTCACCGAGGCCGCCGTCATGGGCCAGAAGGACCGGCTGCTCGGCCTGAAGGAGAACGTGATCATCGGCAAGCTCATCCCGGCCGGCACCGGCCTGCCCGCCCGCCGCGAGCAGCTCGAGTGGATGCCGAAGCCGAAGCCGCTCTCGGCCATGCTCGGGGGCGACGAGGAGGAGTTGCCCGCCTTGCCTCCGGAGGAGGAGCTCTCGCTCGAGGACCTCGAGGACGAGGACGAAGAGGACGAGGAGACCACGGACATCCTCAACGAAGAGGGCCCGGCCGAGGTCACCGAAGAGAAGGACTAGGGGCCACGACCACCGCCATCGAACGAGAGGCCGCCCGAGAAGGGCGGCCTCTGTCTTGGTACCGCACGGTGAAGATCGTCGCGGCCATGCAGGTCGTGACGCTCATCGGGTTCAACTTCTCGTTCCCGTTCCTGCCGCTGTTCATCCAGGAGCTCGGCGTCACCGACCGCTCCGAGCTCGCGCTCTGGACCGGCATCGCGATCGGCGGGAGCGGTCTCGCGATGGCGGTCGCCTCACCGGTGTGGGGCTTGCTCGCGGACCGCTTCGGCCGCAAGTCCATGCTCGCGCGCTCGCAGGTCTTCGGGCTCGTCGTCCTCGCCGCGCAGGCGTTCGCCGGGAACGTGTGGCACCTCCTCGCCGTGCGCATCGCGAACGGCGCGCTCACCGGCTCGCAGACGGCGAGCACGATGCTCATCGCCGGGATCGCCCCGCGCGAGCGCACCGGCTTCTCGCTCGGCCTCCTCAGCACGGCGGCGCAGGCGGGCAACCTCATCGGCCCCGTGCTCGGCGGGTTCGCCGTGCTCGCGTTCGGCCTGCGCGGCGCGTTCCTCGTCGGCGGGCTGCTCCTCGGCGCGTGCGCGCTCGTCACGCTGATGTTCGTCGACGAGGGCGAGCGCCCGCGCCGCGTCGACCTACCCACGGGCGTGCGCGGCAACGTCCGCGACGTCTTCGTGCCGTTCGCCTGGCGGGGCCTGCGCGGTGTCCTCGTCGCGGGCCCGCTCACGCACCTCATCCTCGCGGGCGGCGCCGCGGTCATGGCCATCTACATCCAGGACCTCGCCCGGCCGCCGTGGCTCGGCCTCGAGCTCGCCGTCGGGCTCGCCTTCGCCGTGAGCGCCGTGTCGGCCGGCGCGGCGATGCCGTTCCTCGGCGGCCGCGCCGACCGCCGCGACCCGCGCCGCCAGCTCATGGCCTCGCTCGCCGTCGTCGCGCTCGCGCAGCTGCCGCAGGTGCTCCTGCCGGACGTGCTCGTGTTCCTCGCGGCGCGCTTCGTGAACGGCATCGGGATCGCGGGCGCGATCTCGGCGGTCTCGGTGCTCACGCGCATGGGCGCGCCGACCGGCGCCGAGGGCCGCGCGTTCGGCGCGCTCGCCTCGGCGCAGAACCTGGGGTGGGGGATCGGGCCGATCCTCGGCTCGGCGGTCGCCGCCGTCGTCGGGATCCCGGCCCTCTACGCGCTCTCCGCCGCGCTCCTCCTCGGCCTGCTCGCGGTGGTGGCCAACGCCCAGGCCTGGTTCCCGGCGCGGCCGCTCAGGGGCGATCTTCCGGCCGTGCGGCCCGCCGGGGCCGACGGCGCGGAGTGACCGCTATCGCGTGAGCAGCACGCCGGCGCTCGCGGTCGCGATGCGGTGCGCGACGTCGGGAGGGAGCTGCGCGAGCCACGACCGCGTGGGGGCGTGCCTGCGCGAGATCCACGCACGCCGACCCGCTGTAGTGGATGCGCGCGTCGAAGAGCGGCACGCGCGCCGCGGCCGGCCTCTCGCTGACCGCCGCATCAGACGAGCTTCGCGCCGAGCGTCCGCTCGAGCTCGCGCAGCGCGCCGCGATGCGCCCCTTCGTCGAAGGAGGTCACGCCGTCGCGCACGACCTCCACGGCGTATCCGAGGTTCCGCGCGTCGGCGGCGGTATAGAGGACGCAGATGTTCGTGCAGTCGCCCACGAGCCGCAGCGTGTCCACCGCGCGCTCACGCAGCGTGATGTCGAGATCCGTCCCGAAGAACCCGGAGTAGCGGCGCTTCGGGATGATGACGTCGCCCTCCGCGGGCGCGACCTCCGGGACGATCTCGGCGCCCTTCGTGCCGACGATGGCGTGCGGCGGGAACATCTGGAACTCGGCGTCGTCCGGAAGGTGCGCATCGGTGAGGTAGACCACCGGCTCGCCGCTCGCGCGGGCGCGCTCGATCTCACTCCGGACGACGGGGATGATCCGGGGCATGCTCGGCCCGCAGTAGAGCGCGCCGCTCTCGTGCGCGAAGTCGTGGATCATGTCGACCACCACGAGCGCGCGTCTCATCCCGCGTCGCCAGCGTCGATCATCTCCCGGCCACCGCAGCTCATATCGGGATGATCCGGATGTCTGCCGTGACCGCGGCTCCGATGGCCCCGACCTCTCCGGCATCCGAGGTCACGACGACGTCTGCGCGGCGGATGGCTCCCTCGGCCACGGCGACGTCGATGATCTCGCTGTGGCGCGCGACCCCGGCAAGCACACCGATGCTCCGTGCCTGCTGCTCCGTCATCGGCTCGACCACGCACATGACCAGGAGCTGCGCCAGGCGCGCCTGGCGCGATCCGCCGCGCCACGCTTGCGCGAGCACGGGTGCGGGCACGGTCGGAACGACCCTGTCCGCAAGGAGCTCCGCGTGGATCGCCCACATGCGACGATCGTTGCGCTCAGCCGCCAGGAGCGCGCTCGTGTCGTAAGTGGCGCCCGGCACTACGCGGACCGGCGTCCACGACGGGCGCTTCGGCCGAACGCCGCATCGATCTTCCCGCGAGCCTCGGCGCGCTCCTCAGCGGTGAGGGGCCCGTTCTCGCGCTCCCAGTCCGCGAGAGCGCGACGGCCCGCGTCGAGCTTCAGCTGCCGCTCTGCCGCCTCGGTCAGCCAGCCGCTGAAGGTCTTCCCATCGCGTGCGGCCTCTTCCTCGATGCGGCGCGCCACGGCGGGCGGGAATGACACCGACCGCTTCGCCCTGATCGGCATGGCCGACATGGTAGCACAGTGGTAGGACAGATGGGGTCGAGTCCACGGCGGGCGATCACGGCCTGACGTAGCGGCGCGCGCGGCCGCGGCCCAGCATCCGCAGCTGCCCCTTGCGCACCAACGCCGCGAGGTCGCCGGCGACGGTGGCCTGCGTCACGCCGAGGCGATCGGCGGCATCCCGGCTCGTCCAGATCGTGCCGCCGAGCGCCTCGCGCAGCAGCGACTCGCGCCGCGCGGCGGCGTCCAGCATCAGCGGGCGCGGCGCTTCCTCGGCCATCGCCGGCTCGCCGATGGCGCGCTCGTCGAGGAGCGGCAGCGCATACGGCTCGGCGTCGGCGCGCGCGCACGCCGCGAGCCAGCGATACGCCCAGTCCTCGGCGAGCTGGCGCGTCTCGGCGAACATCCACGTGACCCTCGGGTGCGCGGCTTGGAGCGCCGCGAGCACGTTCGGCAGCCAGCCCGTCCGCACGCCTCCGCGCTCGCCGGCCTTGAGCGCGTCGCTGTAGCGCCCCTCGACGACGAGCGCCGCGTGCGCGACCTGCTCGAGGTCCGCGAGCTCGAGGCCGAGCCGCCCGGCGATCGCCGAGCGCGCGAGGTCACCGGCCGTCTTGCGCTCGACGGCGGCGGCCACGACGCCTTCGCGCACGAGCGCGTAGTCGCCGGCCGGGAGGGATCGCCGCTCGGTCGTCGCGCCGTGCCCGGCGAAGCGCCACGGGTAGCGCTCGCCGTCGTCGACCGCGACGGTCAGCGGTCCCTCGAACGCGCGGGCCAGCGGCACGCGGATCCCCGGACGGGCCCGGCGCATCGTCGCCTCCGAACGCCAGAACACGAGCGTGCGTCCGGCCTTCTTCGTCCAGACGAAGATCGACCGCCGCAGCCGCGGCCGCCGCAGGACGAGATGCACGGCCGCGCCCGCGCGCCAGCAGGCCTCGACCGGCACCTCCTCGAGGACCTCGGCCTCGGGTGGCCATTCCGGGAGCTGGTGGCAGTACACGTCGGTCGAGCGCGGCCAGCTCTCACGCGCGGCGAGGAAGATCCGCCCCTCGCGCGCCACCGGGAGGCGCAGGAGATACGGCAGCCGGGTCGACGTCGAGTGGTTGCGGCCGATCCAGAAGCGCGACAGCGCGTCTGCGTTCGGGTCCCTCATCGGAAGCGCCACTTCCCTCGGGTCGTCCGTGCGGGGATCTCGATCCGTTGCTCATCGTCCCACAGCCTCGCCGCCTCGTCGATGCCGATCCCGTGCTTCGCCCCGCTCACCAGGCTCTTTGCGGGGTCGAACTCGAGCTCCACGGGGGTACGAGAACCATGCCACTTCGCCTCACCTCCGTGGCCGGCGTGGGGGCGGCGCTCTCCGCTCCGCGCCTACCCCGCGATGCGTGCGGTGACGCGGCCGATGTCGTCGACCGTCACGGCCGTCGGCACGTAGGCCACGCCGTAACGCCGCGCGAGCTCCGGCCGCTTCGAGACGTCCACCGTCACGACCCGCCGGCCCGCGGCGCGCAGGCTCCGCTCGAGCTCGCGGCAGTCCGTGCACAGCGGATGAGTGAACTGGACGACGAGGCCCCCGGAGGCGTCGGTCACGCCGAGCTGCGCGAGGTCCACGCGGTCGAACTGCCGGCGGCTGATGCCGCGGAGCCGCGCGCCGACCTTGTACATCTCGCAGCCGGCGCACAGGCCGGTCACGGCGGCGAGCAGCGCGAGCGCCGCGACGACGATGCCGAGCGCTCCGCCGAGCGTAGCCGCGCCGTAGAGGTACGCGAGCGTCGCTGCGCTCAGGAAGACCGCTCCGACGACGTTCGCGAACCGCGGCGGCCGCGAGTCCTCGATGGGACCCTCGCCGATCCGGGGCTGGACGAGCTCGAAGTAGACGAGGCACGCGAGGCAATAGCGGCGGCCGAACGTCAGGCCGATCGCGAGCTGCGCCGCGAGCAGGCCGAGCAGCGGCCACCACCCCGTGAGGACCGCGAGCAGCGACACGAGTCCGATGACGGTCTGGTTGGCGCGCGGGGCGTACGCGTCGATGACGTCCGTGTCGCGGTAGGGATCGGCCGTGCGCTCGCGCCGGCGCGCCGCGGCGAGGCCTTCTCCCGACCCGCCCGAGATCGCGGGCAGGAGCTGGACCTCGCTTCTGATGGGCGCGGCACGGTCGAGGAAGCGAGCATCCTCGCCGTCGACGAACACGCTCACGAAGTCGCGCCACGACCCGTCGCCTTCGTACACGCGGTCGGCGAGCGCGGGGTAGCGGCGGCGGAGCTCGGTGGCGAGCGACGTCAGGTCCGCGGCTTCGACCTCGACGACCGGGGATCCGTCTGCCAGGGAACGTAGGACCGCCGGCAATCTGAGCTTGGCCATCACGCCACCTCCACCAGGTCTCGTTCGGGCAGGGCCGCATCGAAGGCGTCGAGCCGAGGCGCGACGCGAACGCGGCGCGCTCCGGACGTGTCCACCGCGTCGGGCGTCTTGAACCCGTTGCCGGTGAGGTACACCACCACCACGGCATCGCGAGCCAGCGCGCCCGAGCGCGCGAGCTGCACGAGAGCCGCGACCGTCACGCCACCGGCCGGCTCCACGAAGATCCCCTCGCTGCGTGCGACGCGCAGGATGGCGTCGCGGATCGCGTCGTCGTCCGACGCCACGATGGATGCCTCGGTCGCGCGCGCGAGCGCGAGCGCGGCGTTGCCATCGGCGGGTGCGCCGATCGCCAGCGAGTGGGCGATCGTCCGCGGCGTGCGCACCGGCGCGTAGCGCTCGGCGCCGCTCGCGAAGGCCTCGGCCACCGGGGCGCATCCGGCCGGCTGCGCGCCGAAGATGCGCAGGCGCTGCGGCGCGACGATCCCGAACTCGACGAGCTCGCGCGCGGCCTTGCCGGTGTTCACGTACATCGCGCCCGAGGCGATGGGGATGACGACCGCGTCGGGAAGGCGCCACCCGAGCTGCTCCGCGGCCTCGAACAGCAGCGTCTTCGAGCCCTCGACGTAGTACGGGCGCAACGTGAAGTTGACGAATGCCCAGCGGCGATCTTCGGCCACCTGGGCAACGAGCCGGTTCACTTCGTCGTAGGTGCCATCGACCTCGACGAGCGTCGCCCCGTAGGCGAGCGGCGCGACGAGCTTGGCCGGCTCGACCGTTGACGGCACGAACACGACCGCGCGCAGGCCGTGACGCGCGGCGGCCGCGGCGACCGCGCCCGCGAGGTTGCCCGTGGATGCGCAGGCGATGGTGTCGTAGCCGAACTCCTTCGCCTTCTGCGCCGCGACGGCGACGACGCGGTCCTTGAACGAGAACGAGGGATTCACCGTGTCGTTCTTGAGGTAGAGCCGCGCGAGCCCGAGCTCGGCTCCGAGCCGCCTGGCGTGGACCAGCGGTGTCAGCCCGATGGCCTCGTCGGGGAGTTCGCCGTCGACCGGGAGCAGCGGCGCGTACCGCCAGAGCGATCGGGGGCCGCGCTCTATCGCGATGCGCAATTCCGCAGCGCCCATCGGCGCGTAGACGACCTCGAGCGGACCGAGGCAGGCCGCGCAGGTGTGCAGGTCCTGCGCGGGATAGGTCTGCTGGCATCCACGGCATCGCAGCTGGTAGCGGGACATCGCGTTCTCCCCTCGAGGCGCCGCCGAGAAGGTCCGGGAACGAAAAAGACCGGTCCGACGGACCGGTCCTTGCGTTCGCTCTCATCTTGCGGCTCTCGCCGCCGGACTTGGCACCTTGCCGGCCTACGCCGACAGGTTGTCGGGTTTCACAGGGCCGTCACCCTCCACCCTCTCGATGAGCGCGTATTCAGTTGTGTCTCCGGACAATACCACCGGGGTGCTTGTCAGCCGTCGCTCGCGCGTCTAATGTGTGCAGCCTGATGCGTCGCGTATGCCTTCCGATCCTCATCGTCGAGCTCCCGTGTGGGAGCCGACGCGACTTGGGAGGCGACGACTAGCGCGCGGCAGCAGCAGCGCACAGCGATCCGGAGGCCTCCCAAGAAGGGAGGTCCTCTTCGTTATCGGAGGGAAATTGGCGGAGTACGTCGCGGTGGCGATCGCCGGGCGCGAGCCGGGGCCGGCCGCGGCGTCGCTCGACGGCGCGCTGCCCGGCAAGGTCGCCGGGGTGCGCCGGCGCCCTGCGACGCTCATCGCGCTGATCGAGCCCCGCTCGGGCACGTCGCTCGCCGAGCTGACCGCGGCGGTGCGCCGGGCCGTCGGTCCCGACGAGGACGCCCCCATCTCCATGGGCATCGCGGGGCCGCGCCGCGGATCGGCAGGCGCGCACGCGGCGATGATCGAGGCCGAGCACGCCCTGGCCATCGGCCGCGCGATCCACGGAGACGGCCGCACCACGCACTTCGACGACCTCGGGCCCTACTGCTTCGTCGTCGGTCGGCCCCGCGCGGAGATCCGCGGATTCGTCGAGCGCATCCTGGGGCCGCTCGAGACCGACCGCGAGCGCCACGAGGACCTCGCTCAGACGCTCGAGGCGTACCTCGACGCGCACGGCAGCCTGAACGAGGTCGCGCGGCGCCTCTTCCTCCATCGCAATACCGTCCGCCAGCGGCTGCGCCGGATCTCCGAGGTCACCGGAGCGGACCTCGCCGACGCCGACGCGCGCCTCGCGCTGCAGCTCGCCATCCTCGGGCGGCGCGCGCTTGTCCAGCTCGATCAGGGCGCCGCGTGAGGTCCCCCGGGCGCGCAGACCGAGGCGAAGACGAGGTCGAGCGCACCTGGGCCGCGGCGAGGGTCCAGCCCGAGCCTGCGTCGGAGCACGGAGTGCACAGTGCACGGGCACGTTGACCCGCTCGCGCGCGCGCGGCTAGGGTCTGACCAGATGAGCCGCGTGCTCCCGCTCCCGAGCCTTGTAGAGGTCCTCATTCCGAGGGCCGGACACGTGCTGGGAGGCGCGACGCACACCTAAGGGAACCCGATCAGCGGAAAGCAAGAAGGCCTCTCAGCAATGAGAGGCCTTTCGATTTGTAAGGAGAAGCGACGTGGCGAAGGTCCTCGAGCGACGCGGGCGGGCCTCCGGCGGCGCGGCCGCGCGGGCGGGCGCGGCT
>VGOU01000020.1 GCA_016875795.1 Chloroflexota bacterium
AGTACAAGCGGCACCTCGTCGGCGTGTTCGCGCGACGCGCGCTGGCGAAGGCGGCGGCATGAGCGAGCGCGAGATCGCCGTCCGGCTGAACGGAACGGAGCGGCGCGTCCGCACCGCCGACCACGCCACGCTGAGCGACCTCGTCCGCTCGCTCGGCCTGCTCGGGACGAAGGTGTCGTGCGACATGCAGGTGTGCGGCGCATGCACCGTCCTCCTCAACGGTCGGCCGGTGTCCTCCTGCACGACGCTCGCGATCGAGGCCGACGGGCGGAGCGTCACGACGATCGAGGGCATCGGCGACGGCAGCGCCCTGCATCCCCTCCAGCGCGCGTTCATCGCGCACGCCGCCTTCCAGTGCGGCTACTGCACGCCGGGCATGATCGTGTCGGCGAAGGCCCTCCTCGACGAGGACCCCCGGCCCGACGCCGAGCGCGTCCGGCGCTGGATGGACGGCAACATCTGCCGCTGCACCGGCTACGAGACGATCGTCGACGCGGTGCTCGACGCCGCCGCGGAGCTGAGCGCATGACCGGGCGCGTCGCCGGTAGCGCGGTCCCGCGCCTCGACGGCATCGCGAAGGTGACCGGACGCGCGCGCTACACCGCGGACCTCTCAGCCCCCGGGATGGCGCACGCCGTCGTCGTGCGCTCCACGCGCGCGCACGCGCGCATCGTGCGCATCGAGCGCGAGGCCGCGCGGCGCGCGCCCGGCGTGCTCGCGGTCATCACCGCCCAGGACATGATCGAGGGCGGCCTCGTCCCCTACTACGGCCACATCGTCCTCGATCACCCGATCGTCGCGCTCGGCAAGGTCTGCTACCACGGCGAGCCCGTCGTCATCGTCGTCGCCGAGACGAAGCTCGAGGCCGCCGAGGCCGCGGACCTCGTCGAGGTCGGATACGAGGACCTCCCGTCGGTCATCGACGCCGACGAGGCGCTCGATCCGGGCGCGCCGGTCGTCCACGAGGTGCGGGGCGAGCGCGTGGGCGACGAAGGGATGGACGCCGGCGACGCCGCGCTCGTCGGCAACATCTGCGCGGTCGCCGAGGTCGGCTGGGGCGACGTGGACGCCGAGTTCGCGAAGGCCGATCTCGTCGTCGAGGGCGAGTACCGCTACCCGATGCTCTACGGCTACGCGATGGAGCCGTACAGCGCCCTCGCGCAGTTCGACCAGGGCGACCTCGTCGTCCACTCGAGCGCGCAGCACGTGTTCATGGTCCGCGCGGACCTCGCGCGCATGTTCGGCCTGCCGCTCGGCCGCGTGCGAGTGAGCGCGCCGTACGTGGGCGGCGGCTACGGCACGAAGTCGTACACGAAGGTCGAGGGCATCGCCGCGATGGGCGCGCGCTTCACCGGCCGCCCGGTGAAGCTCGAGCTGAGCGTGGAGGAGGCGATGCTGACGACGCGCTCGGACTCCTCCCACGTCCGCTGCCGCACGGCGTTCAGCAAGGACGGCAAGATCCTCGCGCGCGACTTCGACATCGTCATGAACTCCGGCGCGTACACCGACAACAGCCCGATCGTGAACGCGAAGACCGCGAACCGCTGCTTCGGGCCGTACCGGATGAACGCGCTGCGCGTGCGGTCCCGCTCCGTGTTCACGAACACCGTGCCCGGCTCGTCGCTGCGCGGTTTCGGGGCGCCGCAGGGCAACATCGGCGGCGAGCTCCAGATGGACGAGGCCGCGCTGAAGCTCGGCATCGACGCGGTGGAGCTGCGCATGCGCAGCATCGTCGACCCGGGCGAGGAGATCCTCCCCGGCAAGCGCGGCCTCGACGCCGACCTCAAGGCCGACCTGCGCTGCCTCGCCGACGCCCTCGGCTGGCCGGGCACGGGCAGGGCCGCGATCGGCCTCGGCGTGTCGGCGTCCGACGCGGGCGCCTACCCCACCTCGACGGCCGCGGTGCGCATCCACAACGACGGCTCGGCCACGCTCTTCACCGGCTCGACCGAGCTCGGCCAGGGCTCGCGCACCGTGCTCGCGCAGATCGTCGCCGAGGAGCTCGGCATCCCGCTCGACCGCGTCGGCGTCGTCGGCGGCGACACCGGCGTCGGCTCGTACGAGCGCACGACCGGCGCGAGCCGCACGACGACGGTGACCGGGCGCTCGGTGCTCGAGGCGTGCGCCGACGCGCGCCGCGAGGTGCGCCGCCTCGCCGCGCAGGCCTGGCGCTTGCCCGACGACCGGGTGACGGACGCGCCGAGCGGCGTCGTCGCCGCCGGGACGGAGCGCTCGTACAGCGAGGTCATCGAGACCTGGTTCGGCGCCTCGGGCGGCGAGGTCATCGGCCACGCCGCTGTGCGGAAGGCCGACACGTTCCTGAAGATGCCGCCCTTCTGGGAGATCGGCTGCGGCGGCGTCGCGCTCTCCGTCGACCGCGAGACAGGCGTCGTGCGCGTCGAGAAGCTCACGACCATCGGCGACGTGGGCTTCGCCATCAACCCGCAGCTCGTGAAGGGCCAGGACGCGGGCGCCGCGCTGATGGGCCTCGGCGCCGCGCTGCGCGAGGAGCTCGTCTACGAGGGCGACCAGCTCGTGAACCCGAACGTCGTCGACTACCGCGTGCCGCGCTTCAGCGACGTGCCCGACGACTTCGAGCACATCCTCGCCGAGCGCCGCGACGGCACCGGCCCGTACGGCGCGAAGGGCGCGGGCGAGGGCGCCGGGAACACCATCGGCTCCTCGGTGGCCTCCGCGATCGGCCGGCTCATCGGCGTCTTCCCGCACGAGCTCCCGGCCACGCCGGAGCGCGTGTGGCGTCTGATGCGGGGCCGCGCGGCCGAGTAGGCTGCGCGCCCATTACCGCCGAGCTCCCGCCCAGCAGGGTCGCCGACCTCCTCGCGTCGACCTGCGCGCTCGTCGAAGGCGAGGTCGGCGCGCTCGGCGACGAGGACGCGCGGTGGCACCCCGCGCCCGGCGAATGGTGCGCCAACGAAGTGCTCGGGCACATCATCGAGGCCGAGAAGCGCGGCTTCGCCGGCCGCATCGAGCGCGCGCTCGCGGCTGACCGGCCGTTCGAGGCGGGCTGGGACCAGCAGGCCGTCGCGAAGGAGCGGAACGACTGCGCGCGCGTCGCCGCGAGCCTCGTCATGGAGTTCATGGGGCTGCGCAAGCGCAGCCTCCAGCTCATCCGGTCGCTGCGCGACGACCAGCTCGACCGGGCCTGCGTGCACGCGAACGTCGGCGAGCTGCGCGTCCGCGACCTCCTGCACGAGTGGGTGCACCACGACCGCGACCACACCCGGCAGCTCCTCGCGAACGTCCAGGCGCGCGTGTGGCCGCACTTGGCCAACGCCCAGGGGTTCGCCGGCGAGTGACGCTCGCGGGGGGTCCGCCCGCGACGCCGACGCGGTCAGGAGCCGCGATGGAAGGTCAGCGCGGGTCCAGCGCTCCGTGCGAGCGGCGTAGCTGCGATCGCGCCCGATCGCGGAGACCCGGGGCGCCCGTGGCGAGCACGCCGCCGGACCATTCGACGAGCGCCGCCCCCCAGGTCATCCCGCCACCGAACGCGCACATGAGAACGAGATCGCCGGGGCGCACCCGACCCTGGTCCACGGCCTCGCAGAGCGCGATGGGGATCGAGGCCGCCGAGGTGTTGCCATACCGCTCGATGTTCACGAACACGCGGGCGCGGTCGATGCCGAGCCGCTTGCCGACGGCCTCGATGATGCGGAGGTTCGCCTGGTGCGGGACGAGGAGCGTGACATCTCCGATGCGCAGGCCCTCCGCCGCGAGGACCTCCTCGCACGCGCGCGCCATGCTCGGCACGGCGAGCTTGAAGACGTCCTGGCCGTCCATGCGCAGGCGGTACATCTGGCCGCTCGGGCCGTCGAGGTGGACCATGAGCGAGCCGCCGCCCTCGACCCAGAGAGCGTGCCGCTTCGTGCCGTCGCCGCGCAGGACGGTGCCGCGGATCCCCGGGCGCCCGTCGGACGCCTCGATGACGACGGCGCCCGCGCCGTCCCCGAACAGGACGCACGTCGAGCGGTCGGACCAGTCGATGAAGCGCGAGATCGTCTCAGCCGCGACGAGGAGGACCCCGCGAGCGGCGCCGGACGCGATGAGCCCCTTCGCGACCGCGATGCCGTATACGAATCCCGCGCAGGCCGCCCCGAGGTCGAACACCGCCGCGCGCCGCGCGCCGATCTGCTCCTGGACCAGACAGGCGGCGGTCGGCACGAGGTGGTCCGCGGTCGTGGTCGCCACCATGACCGCATCGAGATCCCCCGCGGCGATGCCGGCGCGGTCCAGCGCGGCCCGCGCCGCGTTCGCGGCCATGCTCGCCGTCGCTTCACCGTCGCTGACGATGTGGCGCTCGCGGATGCCGGTGCGCTCGACGATCCACGCGTCCGTCGTGTCGATGCGGGACTCGAGGTCCCGATTCGTGAGGACGCTACGCGGAACGTAGAAGCCCCACCCGGTGATGACAGCGCTCGCGGTCACGGAAGACCGAGTGTACGGGCGGTAGGCCGAGCGCTCGGTGCGCCGGGAGGAGGCGGCGCTGCCGCCTCCTCCCGTGCCGTCACGAGATCAATCGCAGAACGGGAACAGCTTCACCGCGGGGCTGTCGAGCGTCTTCACGAGCTTGAGCGCGATCGGCTGGCTCGGGTCGACGCTCCAGATCGACGACCCCGTCGCCGGCACCTTGTCCTTGCACGCGGCGCCGTACGAGATGGGGTTGAGCAGTCCGCCCATGTTCACCTGCTTCAGGCTCTCGAAGGCCTTCACGACGCCCTCGCGCGTGAGGTCACCGTCGGCGACCGCCTTCTCGAGGATCTGGTGGACGATGCGCGCCTGCGTGTAGCCGAAGATGAAGTAGTAGTCGGGAGGCTGGTCGCCTCCGAACTTCTTGTGGTTGTCGATGAGCTCCTTCATCCCCTCGCAGCCCGTCCCGACATCGCCCCACGCGCACTGCGCGTCGGTGACGATCCACAGGCTCCGCTGCATGAGCGGCAGCAGCGGCGACGGCTGGGCGGCCGTCCCGACGAGGACGCCGGCCCACGCCGGCGAGGTGCCGATGAAGCGCGGCGTGTACTGCAGCGCCGCCGCGGTCCCGAGGATCCGGCCGGTCGACCCGGGGATGCTCGTGAGGAAGACGTGGTCGGCGCCGGCGCTCTTCATCGCGGTGACCTGGGCCGCGAACTCGGTGTCGGTCGGCTTGTACGCCGCCTTCGCGACGACGCTGAACCCGAACTGCTTGGCGGCGAACTCGAGGCCCTTCACGCCCTCCGCGCCGTAGTCGTCGTCCTGGTAGATGATCCCGGCCTTCGGCGTGACGCCCTGGTCCTTCAGGTGCTGCGCCGCGTTGATGTACTGCACGGGATAGGGAGCGCCCGCGGGGATGACGTACTTCTCGCGGAGCCACTCCGACGACAGCGTCGCCGCGCCGGTGAGGATCTTGTCCTCGCGGATCTGCGGCAGGATGGCCTTGGTGTGCGCGGTCCCCAGGGACTGCGCGATCATGAGGACCTTGTCCTTCATCGCGTTGTACTGCTGGACCTGGACGTCCGGCAGGTACTGGGAGTCGAGGGTCACCAGCTCGACCTTGTAGCGCTGGTCCTTCGGCAGGTCCTTCCCGACCCCGCCCAGCACCTCGTTCACGTACTGGAAGTAGACCTCGTGCCCTCGCGTGAGCGGCTTGCCGATCACCGCCGCCGATCCGGTGAGCGGCGAGATCTCGCCGAGCCGGATGGTCTTGCCCTCGACGCCCACGGCCGTCTTCACCCCGCCGAGCCGGCACCCGGTCACGATGAGCAGCACCGCCGCGAGGATCGCGAGAACGCGCAGATGGCCGCGTCCCATTGCCTCCACCTTCCCTTTCCCCCGGCCACGATCGACGCGGCCGTTGCCGCACGGTCGCCCGGTCCACGTCCGACCCGGCGAGCGGCGGCGACAGCCTAGTACGAGAACGGCCACATCCGGAAATACAGGCGTAGCCGGCGCCAGATGCCCGCGAGCCCGAGCGGCTCGGCGACGAGGAACCCGACGATGAGGAGGCCGAACACGATCTGGTTCAGCGTGAAGACGGTGACGCCGGCGGCTCCGGCCGAGCGCGTGACGAATGGGATGAGCGGGCTGACCTGCTCGACGAGGCGCGGCACGAGGACGATGAAGAGCGCGCCGGACACCGATCCGTAGATCGAGCCTGCCCCGCCGACGATGACCATCGCGACGTATTGGACCGACAGGAGCAGGTCGAAACGGTCCGGGGTCACGTGCCGCAGGTAGGAGCCGAGGAGGGCGCCCGCCGCGGCGGCGTAGAAGGACGAAACGACGAACGCGCCGATCTTGTATCGAGCCACGTCCACGCCGACGATCTCCGCGGCGATCTCCCGGTCGCGGATCGCCTGGAAGGCCCGACCGCCGCGCGTGCGCGCGATGTTCTTGGCCGCCACGACGGCGAGCGCCAGGAGCGGGACGACGAAGAGGAAGAAGGACTGCTCGCGCCCGAGCGGCACCCCCAGCGTGGATCCGAGGTCGGCGAAGTTGAGGTCACCGATGCGCGGCGAGGGGATCGCCCGCCCCTGCGGCCCGCCCGTGAGGAGCCGCGCGTTGCGGAAGACATGGTCGCCGACGAAGACGAGCCCGAGCGTGACGATGGCGAGGTAGAGGCCCCTGAGGCGGAGCGCGAACGGCCCGATCGCGAGGCCGACGATCGCGCCGAGGAGGCCGGCCGCGGGAAGCCACACGACCACGGGCAGCCCGAGGTCGCCGCCGAGCACACCCGCCGCGTACGCACCCAGGCCGATGAAGAAGCCGTGGCCGAGCGAGACCTGTCCCGCGAACCCCGTGAGGAGGTTCAGGCCGATCGCGCCGATGGCCGCGATGGCGGTGAAGATGAGCACCGAGAGCCACAGGTCGTCGAGGACGAGCGGCACGGCGATGTAGGCGACGGCGAGCAGCGCGACCCAGGCGCGGTCGGCGCGGCGGCCGAAGAGGGCGACCTCCTCGGCGTAGCGGGTGCGAAGGCCCTCGGGCCGCCCGCTCACACTCGCTCGACCTCGCGCGTGCCGAAGAGGCCGTACGGCCGGACGACGAGGACGACGATCATGAGCAGGTACGACGCCGCGACGTGGAAGTTGTCGCCGAGCCACGGGGCGAGCCGCGGCTGGTACCCCTGCACGAGGAGCTCCGTCACGCCGACGAGGAGCCCGCCGACGATCGCGCCGCCGGGCGAGTCGAGGCCGCCGACGATGGCCGCCGGGAACGCCCGGAAGGCGACGAAGCCGAGCGCGGGGTGGAGCGTCGCGGGGAATGCGGCGAGGAACACGCCGGCGACGGCCGCGGTCGCACCCGCGAGCATCCACGACCACGCGTAGACGGCACGCACCGGGATCCCGACCGCGAGGGCCGCCTCCTGGTCGATCGCCGTCGAGCGCATGGCGATGCCCGCCTTGGACGACCTGAAGAAGATGAGGAAGGCGGCGAAGAGCGCGCCGGCGGCGGCGAGCGAGGCGATCGACACCGCGTTCACGCGCAGCTCCCCGAGCGTCACCTGCGACGCGCCCCATGGGTCGCCGAGCAGCAGGTCGTCGAAGCCCCAGATGGCGGTCGCCGCCTGACGGAGGACGATGGCCAGGCCGATGGTGATCATGACCACCGCGAACGTGGGCCGCCCCACCATGCGCCGAAGGACACCGCGCTCGATCGACCAGCCGCCGACCGCCATGCACGCCATCGCGACGGGCACCGCGGCCACGAAGGGAATGCCGGCCTGGACGTGGAGCGCGTACACGAGATAGGCGCCGAGGAGGAGCAGCTCGCCGTGGGCGAAGTTGATGACCGCGGTGGCCTTGTAGACGATGACGAACCCGAGCGCGGTGAGCCCGTACACCGCGCCGAGGGCGAGGCCCTGCGCGAGGAGCTGGGGAAGGTCGCTCACCCGGCCGCCCCGTAGAGGCCCTCGACGAGATCGCGGAAGCGCTCCTGGAGGGCAAGGCGCTTCACCTTCTGCGTCGCCGTGAGCTCGCCGTCCTCATGGTCGAGCTCCTTCGGGATGAGCCGGAAGCGCTTGATCTGTTCGACCGAGGCGAGGTCGCGGTTCACGCGGCGGACCTCATCGGCGATGAGCTCGACGACCTCCGGCCTCTCGGAGAGGTCGCGATAGGTCGTGAAGGGGATCTCGCGCCGGATCGCCCAGTCGGCGACGGGGTCGCGCTCGATGCCGATGAGCGCGGTCACGTAGCTGCGGCGGTCGGCGATGACCACGGCCTCGCGGATGTACGGCGACGACTTCAGCATGTTCTCGATGAGGCTGGGCGCGATGTTCTTCCCGCCGGCCGTGACCATGATGTCCTTCTTGCGGTCAGTGATGTGGACGTGACCGTGCTCGTCGATGCGGCCGACGTCCCCGGTGTGCAGCCAGCCGTCCGGTCCGATGGCGCGCCGGGTGGCCTCGTCATCCCTGAAGTAGCCGCGGAACACGAGCGGCCCCCGCAGGAGGATCTCACCGTCCTCGGCGATGCGCGCCTCCATCCCCGGGACCAGCCGCCCGACCGAGCCGATAAGGACGTCGTCCGCGGGCGTGAGCGATGCCGCGCCGCAGCACTCGGTCTGCCCCCAGGCTTCGCGGATGTGGACGCCGATGGCGTGGAAGAAGCGCAGGAGGTCGGGCGCGATGGGCGCCGCGCCGCTCACCGCGATCCGGCATCGCGCCAGGCCGAGCTTGCGCTGTAGCGGTCCGTAGAGGCACAGCCATCCGGCACCGTGCACGACCGACCACGGGAACGGGTAGCGGCCGCCCGCGGAGATCCACTCGCGCGCGAGGCGCCGGCCGATCCCGAGCCACACGCGGTACGTGAGGCGCTTCAGCGGGTCGGCGTCCTGCATGCGGATCTGGATGCCGGCCGCCATCTTCTCCCAGATGCGCGGCACGCCGAGGAAGATCGTCGGCTCGACATCGCGCAGATCCGAGGTGACCGTGTCGATGCTCTCGGCGAAGTTCGCGGACGCGCCCGAGGCGAGCGGCAGGAAGACGCTGAAGACCTTCTCCGCGACGTGGCAGAGCGGCAGGTACGAGCACACGCGGTCGTCGGGTCCGGCCCCCCAGACGCCGCGGCTCAGTGCCAAGCTCGCCGCGAGGTTGGCTTCGGTGAGCATCGCGCCCTTCGGTGGCCCGGTCGTCCCGGAGGTGTAGACGATCATCGCCACCTCGTCCGGCGTTCGCTCGTCGATCGAACGGTCGAAGAGGGCGGGGTCGCGCTCGGCCGCCTCGCGGCCGAGCCGGTCGACGTCCCCCCAGGGTATGAGGCGCTCGTCGCGGTAGCCGCGCAGACCCCTCGGGTCGATGACGACGATGTGGCGCAGGTCGCCGCAGCGGTCGGCCACGGCGAGCGCCTTGTCCACTTGCTCCTGGTCCTCGGCGACGAGCACGCGCGCGCCGGAGTGCGAGAGGAGGTACTCGACCTCGGCGGCCGGGTTCGTCGGGTAGATGCCGACCGACGCGGCCCCGATCGCGATCGCCCCGTACTCGGCGATGAGCCACTCCGGGCGGTCCTCGGAGTGGATCGCCACGCGGTCCCCCGGCTCGACGCCGAGAGCGCGCAGCCCCAGGCCGAACGCGCGCACGTCCCCGAACAGCTCGCCCCACGTGCGCTCCCTCCAGATGCCGAGACGCTTCTCGCGGGTCGCGACGTGCCCGGCCGACGACCGGCAGCGCTCGCGGAGGCTCGCCGGCAGCGTGGTCACGCGACCGCCTCTCCCCCGAGGTAAGCGCGGATGACGGCGGGATCCTGCTGGATCTCGGCGGGGGTCCCCTCGGCGATCGTTCGCCCGAAGTCGAGGACCATCACACGGTCGGCGATGTCCATGACGACGCCCATGTCGTGCTCGACGAGGATCTGCGTGATCCCGAGCTCCTCCTTGATGTCGAGGATGAAGCGCGCCACGTCCTCGGTCTCTTCGAGGTTCATGCCTGACGCCGGTTCGTCGAGCAGGAGGAGCGACGGCTCCATGGCGAGCGCGCGGCCGAGCTCGACGCGCTTCTGGAGGCCGTACGAGAGCGTCGCGACGACGCGGTGGCGCAGCGACTCGATCTCGAGGAAGTCGACGATGCGCTCGACCGCCTCGCGGTGGCGGATCTCCTCGGACCGCGCCGGGCCGACCCACAGCGCGCCCGCGAGGAGCCCGCTGCGCATGAGGTGATGGCGGCCGAGCATGAGGTTATCGACCACGCTGAGCAGCGGGAACAGCTCAACGTTCTGGAACATGCGCGCGATCCCCGCCGTCGCGATCTCGTGCGGGCGGAGCCGCAGGAGGTCGCGGCCTTCGAAGGTGAGGCGGCCCGCGTCCGGGCGGTACACGCCGCTCACGCAGTTCAGGAACGAGGTCTTCCCCGCCCCGTTCGGCCCGATGATGGCGAAGATGTCGCCGCGCGGAACGGCGGCAGACACGCCGTCCAGCGCGACGAGGCCCTCGAACGCGAGGGCGAGGCCCTCGGCGCGGAGGATGGGGCCGGGTGCGCTCAGCTCAGCCATCGCTTCCGGCGCCGGTAGTGGCGGACCTCGCGGTATGAGCGCCGCCGGCCCTCGGCGAAGCCGAGGTAGAACTCCCGCACGTCGGGGTCGCGCGCGAGCGCGTCCGCGGGCTTGCTCATGACGATGCGGCCGGTCTCGAGCACATATCCGTGCGACGCGATGGCGAGCGCCATCGCCGCGTTCTGCTCGACGAGGAGGACCGAGGTCCCCTGCCGGTGGATGTCGACGATGACGTCGCGGATGCGGCGCACGACCAGAGGCGCGAGCCCCAGCGAGGGCTCGTCGAGGACGAGCAGCTTCGGGTCGGCCATGAGCGCGCGGCCGATGGCGAGCATCTGCTGCTCGCCGCCGGAGAGGTAGCCGGCGAGCTGGCGGTGACGCTCAGCGAGCACGGGGAACAGGTCCATGACGCGGTCATACGCCTGACGCTGTCGCGCAGCGCTGCGCTGGACGAAAGCGCCGGCGACCAGATTCTCACCGACCGTCAGCTCCGCGAAGATGCGCCGGCCCTCGAGGACCTGGGCGATGCCGCGCCGCACGATCTCCGGCGCGTCCCGCTGGTCGATGCGCTCGCCCTCGAAGGTGATCGTCCCTTTCGCGACGCGACCGCGGTGCACGTCGAGGAGCCCGGTGATCGCGCGCAGGCACGTCGTCTTCCCCGCGCCGTTCGCGCCGAGGAGCGCGACGATCGCCCCGTCCGGGACGTCGAGGGACACGCCACGGAGGCCGACGATGACGTCGCCGTAGACGACCTCGAGGCCCGCGACGCTCAACACGGCGCGCCCGACCTCCCCATCCGGCGCGAGCGTACAGCCCCGGTCGCCGCGGCAGCTGCTGCGGAGGTGCGCCTCAGGGTCGGTCGCGCACGGTCCGGATCACGGCGGTGTGGTGACCATCGCGGGCGTGCGTTTCGGCGCCACGCGAGACGACGGCACGCTCGCGATCGACGGCGAAGCGACCGTCCTCATCGAGCCGCGGCGCCCGGCGACGTTAGCGGCGTCGCGGCCGGAAGACCTACCGCTCCCCGGCGCTCGCCGCGATGTGGCGGTCGGGGTGCGCGCCGAGCGGGACGTGCGACGGGCGGTCCTGGGTGCACAGGTCCATCGCGATCCGCGCGTAGACGAGCGCCGCGTCCGTGAGGTCCTTGATCTTGAACGACTTCGTCGTCGCGTGGCTCGCCGCGCGCGGCGCGTACGAGATCGACGGGATGCCGAGCTCGTTCCAGGCGTTCGTGTCGCGCCACATGCTCGTCACCGCGTCGGCGACGATGGCCGGCGGGAAGGCGAACGTCTGCGCGTGGCAGCGCTTCACCGTCTCGATGAGCCGCTCGGCGCCCTTCGCCTCGAAGCCGGGCCGGTAGAGGAAGAGCTCGACCGTCCCGGGCACGCCGGCCTGCGTCAGCACGGCGCGCAGCTCGTCGCGCACGTCCATCGGGTTCGCGCCGGGCAGGATGCGCGTGTCGACGTAGAAGGCGCAGAGCTGCGGCGCGCTCGTGAGGTTGAACGGGTACCCCGAACGGATGGCGTTCACGCTCGCCTTCGGCACGATGCGGCCCGTCGGGCCCTCGTACGTGTTGCGCTGCTGGTAGTCGTACGCCCAGCTCTCGAACGCCTCGATGACGGCTGCCGCGCGCACGATGGCGTTCGGCGAGTCGGCCATGCCCGTGGGCCGCGGCAGGTACGGCGAGTAGTAGCGCGGGCCCTCGGTGAGCACGGTCACCTTGAAGTGCGCCTTCCCCGGCTCGATGCCGACGATGCCGAACCCGGTGCCCTCGGCGACGAGCGCGAAGTCGGCGACGACGCCGTGCGTGGCCATGAAGCGCGCGCCGAGGTCCTTGCTGAGGTACGCCGGGCCCTGCCACTCCTCCACGGGCTCGCGGGAGATCTCGCCGGCGACCGCGCTCACGATGAGGTCGCCCCTGAGCGGATAGCCCGCCCTCCGGATGGCCTTCGCGGCGACGAGGAACGCCGCCATCGGACCCTTGTCGTTCACGACACCGTCGCCGTGGATCTGGTCGCCGTCCACCCACGCCGAGTGGTACAGCGGGTCATTCGCGTCGCGCGCCGACCACACCGCGTCGGAGCGGAGCGTCGTGTCGAGGTGCGAGTTGAAGATGAGGCTGTACCCGCCGCCGGTCCCGTGGATCCACGCGGCGACGTTCGGCCGCTCCGGGACGAGCGCGTACCGCTTCGGCTCGAAGCCCTCGCGGGCGAGCCACTCGTACACGAACTCGCCCGCGGGCCCTTCGCTGCCCGTGGGGCTGTCGACGTTCCCCAGGGCCAGGGCGAGGTCCACGACCTCCTTGGGATCGATGATCTTGAGGACGTCGTCGGGTGTCACTTCGCGCTCCCTTCCGCCACCGGCATGGGCTGAGGCTTCCGCGGGGCCGCCGCGTCGGCGGCGGCGGGCAGTCCGAGGCGCGCCGCGAGCGACGCGCTGAGGAGGATGGCCGCGGCGAGCACGACCGCCGCCTGGGCGCTGCCGAGGTCCATCACCGCCGCCAGGATGACCGGGCCGAGGAACGCGCCGACGTCCGCCGAGAAGCGGTACCCCGCGAGGACCTTCGTGCGGTGCCGCGACGGCACGACCTCCGAGAGGAGCGCCGTCTGCGAGCTCGAGAAGAAGTCGCCGAACCCGATGAGCGCGGCGAAGATCAGGAACGTCGCGAGGTCGCCGGTGAAGAGGAAGGCCAGGTCCCCCACCGCGACCGCCGCGAGGCCCGCGGTGATGATCCGCCGGCGGCCGAAGCGGTCGCTCATCATGCCGCCGGGTGTCGCGACCATGAGCCCGGTGATCGACATGAGCGCGATCGCCGTGGCGATCGAGACGCCGCCGAGGCCGAGCGCCGTCGCGGCGTAGAGCGGCAGCACGGTGTTCCGGAAGCCGTGGCGGTTGATCATGTTCGCGACGACGCCGTAGTCGATCGCGGCGATGGCGATCACGCGCTCGCGGCCGTGGAGCACGCGCCCCTCGCCGCCGCCGCGGCCGCCGGCGTCGCCGCGCGCCTGCACGCGCCGCAGCACCGGGAGGAGGACCGCGCCAGCGACGAGGGCGAGCACGGCGGTGATGCCGAACGTCGTGCGCCAGCCGAACGCCGTCCCGACGATGCCGCCGACCATCGGATAGAAGGCGATCCCGGTGTTGTTCGCGACGTGGAAGAGGCTCATCACCTTGCCGCGCTGCGCGTTCGTCGCCGTCGCCGCGAGCGCGGACATCGCCGTCGTGGACACGAGCGCCACGGCGACCCCGGCGACGACCCGCGACGCGATGAGCGCTTCGACCGTGGGCGCCCACAGGCCGAGGAGCGACGCGGCGACGAGCAGGACGGCGCCGATGAGCGTGACGCGCCCCTTCCCGACGGCGTCGATGATGAAGCTGGCGGGCATGTCGGTGAGCAGGCGAGCGAGGCCGTACGAGCCGACGACGATCCCGGCGGTGGTGATGCTCACGCCGAAGTCGTCGCGGATCGCGGGGAGGAGCGGCGTGACGATGTTCGTCGCCGCGATGACGAGGAAGACCGACAGCGCGATGAGGTAGGACTCGACGGCGATCCGCGGGCGTGCCTCGCTCACGCGGGCATCAGGCCTCGGGTCTGCCCTCGTTGTGGTCGGGCCACACGACGCCGGTGAGGTCGGGCGCGTCGAGCTCCGGGAGCTCCTCGAACAGGTCCATCGGGTCGAGGAGGATGCGGATCATGTCGTACAGCGCGTCGAAGTTGTGGATCCGCACGAGGCGCGCGGTGCGCTCCTTGGAGGAGTTGAAGTGCTGGTGCCACGCCCAGTGGTCGACGACGATGATGTCGCCCGTCTCCCAGTCGTGGCGCGCGCCGTCGATCTCGCTGTACCCGTCGCCGGAGATGACGTAGAGCAGCGCCTCTCCGCCGTGGCGGTGGCGCGACTGGTAGAGGCCGGGTGCGAGCTCGTGCATGACCGCCGAAAGGCCCGCGGTGTGGTAGCCGATGGCCTTGTCGACGAGGAAGGTGCTGCGCGCGCCGCGCGGCGAGACGACGCCGCGGACGTCGTCCCAGCGCGTGATGAGCCGCGCTGCCTCGGTGCCCTCCCACTGCTTCGCGAGGCGCTGGGTGCGACGCGCGTAGGGGTCCTCGCCCGCGACGGGGTCGACCTGGCGCGGTCGCAGCGGGAGCTGGTCGACCGGCGTGTCGCCGCCGTCCTCGAGGAGCGCGACGCCGAACTGCTCGAGCATCGGCTGGACGCTCCAGGTGTGGTAGACGGCCGGCCCTTGGCCGTCGTTGCCGTGGCGGTGCCATGCCCAGCTCGGCAGGTGCAGCGTGTCCCACGGTTTCCAGTCGATGCGCTGTCCGTCGATCTCGGTCCAGCCGGCTCCGGACTCGATGAACATGATCGCGTCCCAGGAGTGGCGGTGGATCGTGGTGCTCGCCGTGCGCGCCGGGATCTCGTGGAGCGTCGCGTCGAGGTTGATGCTCGGCCGGTCGCCGTGCCACCCCGTGTACACGCCGCTGCGCATCCGACGGCTCGGCACGTCGT
Source organism: Chloroflexota bacterium (assembly GCA_016875795.1). Lineage (GTDB taxonomy): Bacteria > Chloroflexota > Limnocylindria > P2-11E > P2-11E > JACPOT01. The sequence goes on from VGOU01000020.1 coordinate 14,981, forward strand.
GCATGGCGACGTCCTTCCGCTTGATGACCGTCTTGTGGTAGCGCTTCCACTCGTCGAGGAGCGACTCGCGGCGCTTCTTCTGCACTACGTAGTGCGAGACCTGCCGGGCCGCGGGGCGCTCGACGTGACGCTCGATCGTCACCGCGCCGCCCCCGCCGCCACCGGGGCGCGCCCGCCGACGCGAGGCAGGACCTCGCGCGCGAGCATCTCGATCTGCTGCAGGTGGTCCTTGAAGCGCATGCGCAGGTCGAACACGAGGAGGTCGCAGCCGTGTTCCTGGTAGCGCCGGACGTCGCGCACGATGTCGTCGGGGCTGCCCGCGAGGATCGACCCTTCGAGCTCCTCGATCTTCGTGAACTCGCCCGACGCCGGCTTCTCCCACCACTTCTGCGCGTTCGCGTTCTTGATCAGGCCGGGAACGTTCATGCGCTTGGTCGCCGCGGCGAAGCTCTCGTCGAGGCTCGTGACCGGGATCGCGCCGGTCATGACCATCGGCTTGCCCTGCTCGGCCGCGAGCTTCCGGATGCTCTTGACGCGCTTCGCGTACGTGGGGAACGTGATGCGGCCGGGGATCCAGCCCTCGCAGAAGTCGACGGCGAGGCGCGCCGCCGCGGGCGTCGCGCCGCCCCACCACACGTTCACCGGGTGGAGGGGCTGCGGCTTGATGTCCACGTCGTTGAACTGATAGCGCTCGCTCTTCCACTCGACGGTCTCGCCGGCCCACAGGCGCCGCGCGATCTGGACCTGCTCCTTCATCATCTGCACGCGGTCCTCGCCGCCCTGGCCGATGACGTCGAACTCGTGCTGGAAGTTCCCCGCTCCGATGCCGAGGTCGAACGGCCGTCGTGTGATCCAGGACATCGACGCCACGGAGTAGGCCATGAGGATGGGGTGGCGGAACGGGATGATCGTCGCGGCGCCGAGGCCGATGCGCTCGGTCTTCGCCGCGAGGTACGTGAGCGTGACGAACGGCTCGATGAAGGTGCGGTCCGTGCCCTCCATCCCGTGCGGATGGAAGACGAGGTGGTCGCGCACCCACAGCGAGTCGAAGCCGAGCCGCTCGGCGAGGCGGGCGCCCTCGACGAGCAGGTCCTGATCCGCCTCCTCGCCGAAGTGCGGCACGAGGAGTCCGAAGCGTGTGGCCATGTGGCTACTCCAGGTCCGTTCTAGAACGCGGGACCGGGGTCCCGCCTCGGCGAGGCCGAGACCCCGGTCCGCTGCCGCCCGACCTATTCGGTGGGCGCGCCGATCTTCTTGTAGAAGCCGATCTCCTCGAGCTTCTTGAGGAAGCCGAGATCGTAGGCCTTCGTCACGTCGACGTTGGCGATGGCCGCGTTCTGCGTGCCCATGACGTTGCGCGGGGCCTTGAACGCGTCCTCGGTGAAGCGGAAGGAGCGCGAGCCGTATGCCTGGAAGTCCTTGATCGTGTTGGTCGCGGCGTCGTCCTTCACCTGCGCGAACGCGGCGAAATGCTTCGCCGCCGTGGCCGGGTCGGTCCACATCGAGTTCTGCGCCTCGAGCGCCGCGGCGACCGCGACGAGGACGGTGTTCGGGTTCTTCTGCACGAAGTCGGCCTTCGCCATGAAGCCGCTGCGGCCCCACTGCAGCTTCGCCTTCGAGAGGTCGAAGAGCAGGTTCATGCCCGCGTCGGTCATGGCCTTCTGCTGCGACATGTCCACGACGGCGCAGCCGACCGAGCCGCCGCGGAGCGCCGCGATGCGCGTGCCCTGGTTGCCGACCTGCTGGATGGTGGCGTCCTTGTCCGTGAGGCTGATGCCCTGAAGGAGCAGGATCGCCGCGCCGTGCGAGGTGCCGCCGAAGGTGCTGATGGCGATGGCCTTGCCCTTCACGTCGGCGGGCGTCTTGATCGCGCTCGTGCACCACAGGCCGTCCGTGAGGATCGTGCTGTTCATGGACACGAGCTTGAGCGGCGTGTCGCTCACGACCGAGCTGATGGCCACCGTGGCGCCGCCGACGAACATGTCGAGCTGGCCGGCGACGAGGGCCTGGAGCGCGCGGCCGTCACCCTCGAATCCGGTGACGGTGATCGTGGTGAACCCGTACCTCTGGTAGAGGCCGAGCGAGTCCGCGAGCTTCTGCGCGAACTGCACCGGCTCGTTCGGCGTGCTGATGCCGATCCGGAGCGTCGTCTGCTCCGGCTTCGGGAGCTCGCCCGACGGCGCGGTCGCGGTGGGCTTCGCCTGCGCCTGCGTCGGCGCGGCCGCTGTGGGCTTCGCCTGCGCCTGCGTCGGCGCGGCCGCTGTGGGCTTCGCCTGCGCCTGCGTCGGCGCGGCCGCTGTGGGGCTCGCCGCCGGTGTCGTCCCGCCGCATGCGGCGATGACGAGACCCGCG
>VGOU01000021.1 GCA_016875795.1 Chloroflexota bacterium
GTTTCCGTGCCAGGCTGGCAAGGATCCGACCAGAATGGTGCAGATTTCACAACAGCGCGGAAGAAAGGGAACGCCGGCGACCGTCGGCCGCCGGCGTTCCCCTTTCGGCGCTGCCTTCTAGCAGCAGATCGGTGGCGGACCGCCCCAGTCGCGTTCGTCTTCGTCCGCGGCGGCGAACGAGCCCGTGGACATGAACACCGCCAAGAGCGCCAAGACGAGTACCAAACGCTTCATGTTCAACCCCCCATTAGCGCACTAGTCGCCTTAGTCACCTTGAATGCCTGATCCGCATACGCCTGCGCCCTGTCCGCATCGCCTTGGTCGCGGGCGAGCCGGCTCAGACGCATCAGTACCTCGCCTAGCTCTTGCTTCGCGCCGATCGACCTATAGCTCGCGGCCGCCTCCTCCAGCCGCGCAACGCCGGCTTCGATGCGACCAACACGATGTGCCACATCTGCTAAGACCACACGCGCGCCAGCGGCCGCTCGACCGTTCTGTGTCCGCTCAGCCGTCTCGAGGGCCTCGAGCGCAAACCTCTCAGCGTCATCCGTGTGTTGCGATTTGAGAGCGCACTCCGCCTTTGTCGTGAGGTAGTGGGCGACGTAGGACTCGGGACCGGTCACGCGGGCCAACTCAATCGCGCGATCAACGTGCCGATAGGCGGATTCGAGATGACCACGTTCGCCGGCAAACACGGCAAGAGCGTTGTGCAAGAGCGCGGAAGCGGCCAAATCGTTGGCTATCTGTGACGCACCGAGGGCGCGCTGGAGGTACGTCGTTGCTCCTTCGAGATCGCCTAGGGCACGGTGCGCATATGCCAGTCCGTTATAGATGGCGATCAGTCCCGAAACGTCGCCAATGTCCTTTGCCCACTCGAGCGCACTCTCGTAGTAGGCGCTGGCCTTCTCATACTCGCCAAGCTCCCAGCTCACGACACCAAGATCGCGGAGGAGCTTCATGCGGAAGACGCGGTCGGCAGTGTCGCTTCGCTCGGCCGCGTGCAGGAGGTCGAGCAAGAGCGAGCGAGCGCGGTCGAGTTCTCCCAGATTCCTTAGAGCAATCGCCATTTGGTGGCGTACAGCGCGCGACCCGTCCGCGCTATTCATCTGCGTCAGCAACTTGTCTGCGATGGTCAACTCGCGAAGTGCATCGCGGCCATGGGCGAGGAAGTTGTGCGCAGTACCAGCCATGAGGCGCAGCCGAGCGATCTCATCGGGAGTGGTCGCGTTCTCGAGCAATGCGTTGACCTTCTGAAGTGCATCGCCTGCGGTCGAACGCGCAAGCAGTGTCGCTGCAGCGTTGATGTCGAGGTCACGCTCACGACGCTGGCGCACCTGCTTCTCGTCGTCCACGAAGTGAGCGACAGACTTGCCGAGCCTCGCCGCCAGGAACTCGAGCGACTTCATCGCGGGGCGGATCTTCCCGAGCTCGAGCGCGCTGATGTACGCGCGCGTGAAGTGCGGCGCCCCGAGCTGGCTCTGGCTGAGCCCGGCTTCCGTGCGTGCCTTGCGAAGGCGCTCGCCGAGCCTCTCGAGCCCTTCGCTCACCGGCGCGGGGGTGCGTCTTCGCGGCTCTGAGCGGGCGGGCATTGGCGGGGACACTAGGCGCGGCTCACCCTTCCTGTCAACAGGAGATCGACAGCCTTGTCAACAGCCGTCCCGGGGCAGCGGGCCCCGGCGCGCCGTCGGCCAGCTCGGCCGCCGGGTCAGCTCAGTCGGATGAGGGGCGGGTTCTTCGGGTCGTCGTAGTGGGTCGTGTCGATGAAGCGGATCTTGCCGTTCTCGTAGTCGAGGATCACCGAATGCGTGCGCGATCCACGGCTGAAGAAGCGGACGCCCTGCAGCAGGTCGCCGTCGGTGACGCCCGTGGCGATGAAGCGCAGCTCCTTGCCCGGGGCGAGGTCCTCCGTCCGATAGACACGGTCCTCGTCCTCGATCCCCATCGCTCGCGCACGCCGGCGCTCATCGTCGTTGCGGAACTTCAGGCGGCCGAGGATCTCGGCGCCGACGCAGCGCAGCGCCGCCGCGGCGAGCACGCCCTCGGGCGCGCCGCCGATCCCCATGACGCAGTGGACCGCGGTGCCGGCGACGACGGCGGAGATCGCGGCGATGACGTCGCCGTCGTCGATGAGCTTGATCCGCGCGCCGGCGGCGCGTATGTCCGAGATGAGCTTCTCGTGGCGCGGGCGGTCGAGGACGATGACGGTGAGGTCGTCGACGTCCCGGTTGAGCGAATCGGCGAGGATCCTGAGGTTCTCCTTCACCGGCCGGTCGAGATCGACCTTGCCCTTCGCGGGCGCTCCGACGACGAGCTTGTCCATGTACGTGTCGGGCGCATGGAGGAGACCGCCACGCTCGGCCGCCGCGAGCACCGAGATCGCGTTCGCGCGGCCCTTCGCGACGAGGTTCGTCCCCTCGAGCGGATCGACGGCGATGTCGAGCTCGGCCCCGTCGCCCGATCCGACGTGTTCGCCGATGAAGAGCATCGGCGCCTCGTCGCGCTCGCCCTCGCCGATGACGATGCGTCCGGCGAAGTCGACCGTGTCCATGGTCTTGCGCATGGCTTCGGCGGCGGCGGCGTCGGCCTTGTGGTTGTCGCCGTGCCCGAGCAGGTGCGCGGAGGCGATCGCTGCGGCCTCGGTGATGCTCACGAGGTCGAGGACACGCGGGTGCCCGGCATGCCCGTTCTTCTTCGGCACGTCGACCTGCGGCTTCTCCCCTACCGCCATACCGCGAGTGACACTACAGCGTCCGCGCCAGACGTTCCGCGGCGGAGACGATCGATTCCTCACCGCGCTGCATTGCGCCGTCGATCGAGCTCGCACCTTCGCTCGAGACGGCCACGGCCGAAAGTCCCGCGGCGATGAGCGCATCGGCCCCACCACCGATCCCACCGACGACCGCAGCGACCGGACGGCCCATCTCGCGCGCCTTCGTGATGACCGAGCCGGTGAGCTTGCCGTACGCGCTCTGCGCGTCCATCCGGCCCTCGCCGGTCACGATGAGGTCGGCGTTCGCCGCGCGCTCCGCGAAGCGTGTGGCGCCCATGACCGTCGCCGCGCCCGAGCCGAGCTTCGCGTCGGCGAAGGCGAGCAGGCCGAACCCCAGCCCGCCCGCGGCACCCGCGCCCGGGACATGCCGCAGCTCGCGGCCGAGCCATCCCTCGACCACGTCGGCGTAGCTTGCGAGGGCCGCGTCGAGCTCGGCGACGACCTCGGGTGTCGCGCCCTTCTGCGGCCCGAACACGGCGGATGCGCCCTCGGGTCCGAGGAGCTGGTTCGTCACGTCCGAGGCGACTTCGACCTGCACGCGGACGAGCCGCGGGTCGATCTGTCCCTCGATGCGCTGCAGGCGCGCGAGCGCGGCGCCGCCTTCGGGAAGGTCGCGCCCGTCGCGATCGATGAAGCGGAAGCCGATGGCGCGCGCCATCCCCGAGCCGCCGTCGTTCGTCGCGCTGCCGCCGATCCCGATGAGCACGCGCAACGCGCCGCTCATCGCTGCCTCGAGGATCAGCTCGCCGGTCCCGCGCGTGGAGGCGACACGCGGGTCTCGCTCGTCGGGTCGCAGCAGCGGCAGGCCGCTCGCGGCGGCCATCTCGACGACGGCGGTCCTCCCGTCACCGAGCACGCCCCACTCCGCGTCGATGGCACGGCCGAGCGGGTCGTGCACTCGGCTGTGCCGCGTCGATCCGCCGGTGGCGTGCACGAGCGCGCGCACCGTGCCCTCGCCACCGTCTGCGAGCGGCAGCTCGTCGCAGTCTGCGTCGGGCCACACGCGCCGCAGCCCGCGCGCGATGGCGGACGCTACGCGCACCGCGTCGACGCTCCCCTTGAACGCCTGTGGGGCGACGAGGACGCGTCGCGGCCGCACCGCATCGGCGTTCACGGGCCGGTACTGTACGGACGTTGGCGCGTCGCATCGCGATGCTCTCCGTTCACGCGTGCCCCCTCGCGAAGCTCGGCGGGCTCGACTCCGGCGGGATGAACGTCTACGTCCGCGAGCTCTCCCGCGAGCTTGCGTCCCGTGGCATCGAGGTGGACGTTTTCACGCGCTGGCGCGAGTCCGGCGACGAGCGCATCCAGGAGCTCGCCCCGGGGGCGCGCGTGGTCCACATCGAGTCCGGCCCCATCCGCTACATCCCGAAGACCGAGGTGTTCGCGCGGCTCGGCGAGTTCACCGCGGAGCTCGAGCGCCACGTCGCCGCCGAGGGCCGCGCGTACGACCTCATCCATAGCCATTACTGGCTCTCCGCGGCCGTCGCGCGGCGGCTCGCGCCGAAGTGGCGCGTCCCGACGATCCAGATGTTCCACACGCTCGGCCTTGTCAAGCGCGAGGCCATGACCGAGGAGGCGGATGCGGAGAGCGACGAGCGCATCGACATCGAGCGGCAGGCGGTCCGCGAGAGCGACGCGCTCGTGGCCGCGAGCGAGATCGAGGCGAGCGAGCTCATGCAGCTCTACGCCGCCGACCCGGAGCACATCTGCGTGCTCCCCTGCGGCGTCGACACCGACCTCTTCCGCCCGGTCCGCCAGGTCGATGCGCGCGAGGCCCTCGGCCGTGACCAGTGCGAGCGCCTCGTCCTCTTCGTCGGCCGCATCGAGCAGATCAAGGGCATCGACGTGCTCCTCGACGCCATGGGCGAGCTGTTCCGCCGCCGCCCGGATCTGCGTCACGAGGTCTGCCTCGTCGTCGTCGGCGGCGCGCTCGACGCCCGCGACGACGCGCCCGAGACCGAGAAGGTCCTGGAGCTGCGCCGCCTCGTGCACGAGCACCGCATGGAGGACAACGTCGACTTCATCGGATCGGTCGACCAGCAGCGGCTCGCGCTCTGGTACGACGCCGCCGACGTCTGCGCGGTGCCGTCGCTGACGGAGTCGTTCGGCCTCGTCGCGCTCGAGTCGATGGCGTCGGGCACCCCCGTCGTCGCCACGCGCGTCGGCGGGTTGCAGACGGTCGTCGCGCACGGCGAGTCCGGCCTGCTCGTGCCCGCGGGCGACCACGTGGCCCTCGCGGAGGCGCTCGAGCGGGTGCTCACCGACCACCGCCTGCGCATGCACCTCGCGCACGGGGCGCGGTCACGCGCCGAGCGCTACACGTGGTCGCGCGTCGGCGACGGGATCGAGGCGCTGTACGACCGCGTGCTCGCCGAGCGCGGGGCCGAGGTCTGATGGCGCGAAGCGGCTTCGAGCTGCCGAAGCGGGCGATGGCCATCTTCGCGCACCCCGACGACGCCGAGTTCGGCTGCTCCGCGACGGTGGCGCTGTTCGCGGAGATGGGCGTGCACATGATCTATTGCCTGCTCACCAGCGGGAACAAGGGCACCCACGACCTCGAGATGCCGCCCGACAAGCTCGCCCAGATCCGCGAGGAGGAGCAGCGGACCGCCGGCGCCGTGCTCGGGGTCAAGGACTTCGTGTTCCTGCGGCACGACGACGGCGAGCTCGAGGTCTCGATGGCGATGCGCGGCGAGGTCAGCAAGGCCATCCGCGACTGCAAGCCCGACCTCGTCTTCACGCAGGACCCCTGGCGGCCGTACCAGATCCACCCGGATCACCGCGTCGCCGGCTGGAGCGCGATGGATGGCGTCATCGCCGCGCGCGACCACTTGTTCTTCCCCGAGCAGCTGCGCGACGGCCTGACGCACCACCGCGTGCCGCGCGTGCTCCTGTTCGGCACCGCCGAGCCGAACATCTGGTTCGACGTGTCGCGGACGATGGAGAAGAAGATCGAGGCACTGCGCGCGCACGTCAGCCAGATCCGCAACCCCGGGATCTACGACCGCATGCGCGCGTGGGCCGCGATGACCGGCCGCGCATGGGGCATCGACTCGGCAGAGGGATTCCGCTACCTCGAGCTCGGCTGATGCCGAAGGAGATCGGGCTCCGCTACGGGCTGAACCCGCACCAGAAGCCGGCGCGCGCGCACTCATCCGGCGAGCTCCCCGTCGTCGTACGCAGCGGTGCGCCCGGGATGATCAACCTCCTCGACGCGCTGAACGCGTGGCAGCTGGTGCGCGAGCTTCGCCAGGTCACCGGCCACCCCGCCGCCGCGTCGTTCAAGCACGTCAGCCCCGCGGGTGTGGGCCTGGCCTTCGCGGTCGACGCGCGGTTCAAGGCGGCGTTCCCCTTCGGCGGCCTCTTCCACGGCGCGCTGGGCACGGCCTACATCCGTGCGCGCAGCGCCGACCGCATCTCGTCCTTCGGCGACATCGCCGCCTTCTCCGACCCCGTCGACGTGCACACCGCCGCGATCCTGCGCCGCGAGGTCTCCGACGGCTGCATCGCCCCCGGATACGATCCGAAGGCCCTCGAGATCCTCTCGCAGAAGAAGGAGGGTGGGTACCTCGCGCTCGAGGTCGATCCGGCGTACGCGCCGGGCCCGACCGAGAGCCGCGACGTCTTCGGCGTCACGCTCGAGCAGCGCCGCAACGACCTCGCCATCGACGCGTCGCTGCTGAGCCGCGTCGTCACGACCGAGAAGACGATCCCCGAGCGCAGCCGGCGTGACCTGCTCGTCGGACTGATCACGCTGAAGTACGCGCAGTCCAACTCGGTCGCATTCGTGCTCGATGGGACCGCCATCGGCATCGGCGCCGGACAGCAGTCGCGCATCCACTGCACGCGGCTCGCGGCGCAGAAGGCCGAGCTGTGGTGGCTGCGCCAGCACCCGAAGGTGCTCGACCTGCCGCTGCGCAAGGGGCTCGGCCGGCCCGAGAGGGACAACGCCATCGACGGCTACCTCCGCGACGACCTGACGCGCGCGGAGCGCGTTGCGCTGCGCGCGGCCTTCACGAGCGAGCCCGAGCGCCTGTCGGCCGCGGAGCGCGAGGAGTGGATCGCGCGCATCGCTCCGCTCAGCTACGTCTCGGACGCGTTCCTGCCGTTCCGCGACAACGTCGACCGCGCGCGCGCGGCCGGCGCGAAGTTCGTCGCTCAGCCGGGCGGGTCGGCGCGCGACGACGAGGTGATCGCCGCGGCCAACGAGCACGGCATGACCATGGCCTTCACCGGCCTGCGCCTCTTCCACCACTAGCCGCCCGGCGCAGCGCGACGCGGCTCACGTCGTCGGCCTGCCGAGGAGGCCTCGGCGCACCTCAAGGGTGACTGACGCGCCGACATGTCAGCGGCGAGCGGCTGCGCCTCGCCCACCACCCGACGCACTAGCGGCTTATCGAGCGGTAACGGCGCAGGCCGAGCGGAACGAATACCGCGAGGATGACCCCGGTCCAGGCCACCGTCAGCAGGACGGGGTTCTCGGCCGGGAACCCCGACGCCGCGTACGGGTTGGGGTTACCCCACATTTGCCTCGTCGCGGCGGTCAGCGCGCTCACCGGGTTCCACTCGGCGACGGTGCGCAACCAGTCCGGCAGCGTTGCGGTGGGCACGAACGCGTTCGAGACGAACGTCAGCGGGAAGAGGAGCGTGAAGCCGAACTGCTGGGCCGTCTCGACGTTCGGCACGGAGAGGCCCACCCACACGCCGACCCATGACATGGCGAACGTGAACAGGAGGAGAAGACCGACACCGCCGAAGAACTCGAGGACGCTCGTGCGTACCTGCCAGTCGACGAAGAGGCCCGTGCCCATGAGCACTGCGAGGATCCCCCCGTTGTAGACGAGGTCGGAGAGCGCACGGCCGCTGATGACGGCGGAGCGTGCCATCGGGAGTGAGCGGAACCGGTCGAGGATCCCCTTGTTGAGGTCATCGACCATGCCGAGGGCGGTCGTGATCGAGGCGAACGCGATCGTTTGCGCGAAGATCCCGGGCATGAGGTACTCCTTGTAGGAACCGCCGCCGGGCAGCGGGATGGCACCGCCGAACACGTAGGCGAAGAGCAGAACGAACATGATCGACTGGACGATGGCGAAGACAGCGAGCTCAGGGATCCGCGGAACGCGCCGCAGGTTCCGCTCGGCGACGATGAGGCCGTCGCGCAGCTCGCGGTAGAGCCCTCCGCGGGAGGCCGGCGACCGAGCCGCCATCAACCTCGTTCCACCGCGACCGGTGGGCGTCCCGTGTCATCGGTCGTCGCCGGCTCCGCCGCCGCGGCGTGACCGGTGAGCGCCAGGAACACGTCATCGAGGGTGGGCCGGCGCAAGGCGATGTCGTCGATCGCGATGTCCTCCTCGTCGAGGTCGCGGACGACCCGCACGAGCCGCTGCGCCCCGCCGTGCGCCGGCACCGTGACCTTGCGCGTGTGGGCATCGACATTCGCTTCGCTGGGGTGCTCGCGCGAGAGCACGCTGACCGCGCGCGCGACATCGGCGCGCTCGTGGACGACGACCTCGATGCGCTCGCCACCGACCTGCGCCTTCAGCTCGTCGGCGGTACCGCGCGCGATGATCCGACCGTGGTCGACCACCGCGATCGAGTCCGCGAGGGCGTCGGCCTCTTCGAGGTACTGCGTGGTCAGCAGGATCGTCGTGCCCGCCCGCACCTGGGTCCGGATGACGTCCCACATGGCGAAGCGGCCGCGTGGGTCGAGCCCGGTCGTGGGTTCGTCGAGGAACAGGACGAGCGGCCGACCGATGAGCGCGCTCGCCAGGTCGAGCCGGCGGCGCATTCCGCCGGAGTACGTCTTCACGATGCGTTCGCCCGCGTCGACGAGGTCGAACCGTTCGAGCAGGTCCGCCGCGTGGCGGCGCGCGTCATCAGCGGTGAGCCCGTACAGCCGGCCGAACACGACGAGGTTCTCGCGACCGGTGAGATTCTCGTCGACCGCCGCGTACTGCCCCGAGAGCCCTATCACCGAGCGCAGTGCCTGCGCGTGGCGGACCACGTCGTATCCCGCGACGTGCGCGGTCCCGGAGCTCGGCCGCAGGAGCGTGGCGAGGATGCGCACCGTGGTGGTCTTCCCCGCGCCGTTCGGGCCGAGGAGCCCGAGGACGGTGCCCTCCGGGACGACGAGGTCGAGCCCGTCGAGCGCGCGGACGTCGCGCTTGCCCGACCGATACACCTTCACGAGGCCCTCGGCGACGATCGAATCCACTGGGACGGATCGTATCGGCTCCCCCTGTCGCCTGCGCGACGTCCGGCGAGATGCGGCGCCGCGCTGACGACGGCAGCGACCGCGAGCGCCTGTCCGAGCCACGCGGTCGCCGCGGTCCCCGTTCCGTCGTCTCACGTGCGCGACGCCGGGGCTAGTGCTTGAAGTGCCTGCGCCCCGTGAAGAGCATCGCGATGCGGTAGCGATCCGCGGTCTCGATCATCATCTGGTCCCGCACCGACCCGCCCGGCTGGATGAGCGCGGTCACGCCCGCGCGCGCGGCCACCTCGATGCCATCGGGGAACGGGAAGTACGCGTCCGAGGCCATCACCGAGAGGCGCGCGTTCTCCCCCGCCTTGCGCACCGCGGTCTCGACCGCGGCGACGCGCGAGACCTGTCCGGGACCGATGCCGACGGTCATGAGCCCCTTCGCGAGCACGATCGCGCTCGAGGTGACGTGGCGCACCACGCGCCACGCGAAGATGAGGTCGGTCAGCTCCTCGAGCGTGGGGTGCCGGTCGGTCACGGGCTTGAAGTTGCCCTCTTCGGCGACGCCGTCATCGGGCGTCTGCACGAGCAGGCCGCCGGCGACGCGGTGGAGGTCGAGCGGATGCGTCTTCGTCCCCGGCTTGGCGAGCGGCGCGCGGAAGATCTCGAGGTCCTGGCGCTTCAGCACGTCGAGCGCACCCTCCTCGTAGCCGGGGCCGATGATCGCTTCGTAGAAGGTGTCGGCGAGCGCGTGCGCGAGCGGCATGCTCACCGGCCGGTTCACGCCGAGGACCGAGCCGTATGCCGAGACCGAGTCTGCGCGGAAGGCGTTGCGGTAGGCGCGCACGATGTCGGGGTCGGACGAGACGCCCACGGGATTGCAGCGCTTCGTGATCGCGACCGTCGGCTGGCGGAAGCCGCTCACGATGGCCCACGCTGCGTCGAGGTCGATGAGGTTGTTGAAGCTCGGCGCCTTGCCGTGGAGCTGCTCCATCCCCGTGAGCGGGCCGCTCTCGCTGCGCAGCGCGTAGAACGCCGCCTGCTGATGGGGGTTCTCGCCGTAGCGCAGGTCACGCAGCTTGCGCATGGGGAGCACGAGCTCGTCGGGGAACGACACGCCGCTCTCCGCGTACAGGCGCGACGTGATCGCCGCGTCGTACGACGCGGTGTGCGCGTAGGCCTCGGCCGCGAGGTCGCGGCGCGTCCCGATGTCGACCGAGCCCCGCTCGCGCAGCTCCTCGAGCACCCCCTGGTAGCGCTCGGGGCGCGCAACGACGATCACGTCCTCATGGTTCTTCGCGGCGGCGCGCAGCAGCGTGACGCCCCCGATGTCCACCTTCTCCATGAGCTCGGTGCCGGCGAGGCCCTTCGCCGCCGCCTCACGGAAGGGGTAGAGGTTCGCCGCGACAAGGTCGATCGGGATGATGCCCTCGCGCTCGAGCTCGGCGCGGTGCTGGGCGTCCGAGCGGCGCGCGAGGATCCCGGCGTGGATCCTGGGGTGGAGCGTCTTCACCCGCCCGCCGAGGAGGACGGCCTGCCCCGTGACGTCCTCGACGGACAGGGCGTCCACTCCTTCGCTCTTCAGGAACGCGCGGGTGCCGTCGGTCGCGACGAGCTCCCATCGGAGCTCAGCCAGACCGCGCGCGAATTCGGCCAGTCCTGTTGTGTCGGAGACGGAGAGCAGGGCGCGCACGCGATCTCCCCTGATGTGATCGTACGAAAGGGCGCCCGTATCATAAGGGTCCCGTGCCCATCTATCTCGATCATTACCTGCGCCGTCTCGCCGACCCGTTCAACGCGGAGTCGCGCTTCTACTGGCCCCTCGCCGTCGCGGCGATCCTGGCCATCGTGGCGAACACGGTCTGGTACTACTACCGGCTGCGCGGCGAGCGGACGTCGCCCGCCGAGGAAGCGATCAAGCCGTGGGCCTACTGGGTCAACGTCATCTTCCTCATCTGGGTGCTCGTCCTGCTCATCGCGAAGGTGCCGTTCTACTGGTACATCGCCTCGTTCGCGCTGAACGTGCTCGCGCTCGTCTACATCTACTGGTACTGGCTGCCGCCGCGCGACGCCGCGTGGGACCGCGAGCTGCGCCGCCTCAAGTACATCCCCAAGCCCGAGCAGCGGAGGCCGCGCCGCCGCCGCTGATCACTCCGGCGCGATAGCGAAGTCGAGGTAGGCCGGCGCGCCCGTCATCGCCGTCTCGTCGACCCGCTCGACGAGCGCCATGCGCGGGCCGTGCCCGAGCCACTCGCGCAGGGCCGCGAGCGCCGCGGCATCGCCCTCGGCGACGCACTCGACCGCGCCGTCGGCGCGATTCCAGATCCGCCCGCTGACGCCGAGCCGGCGGGCCACCTCCTCCGCGCTGTTGCGGAAGTTCACGCCCTGCACCATGCCGTGCACGACGAAGCGCTTGCGCACTAGCCCTTGCCCTCAAGGTGCGCGAGCAGCTCGGCGAGGGGCATCGTGTTCTGGACGCGCTCCTTCGTCGCCCAGCCGCGCCGCGCGGTCGCGACGGCGTACTCCATCTGGTCGAGCTCCTCGACGGCGTGGGCGTCGCTGTTGCAGACGAGCATCGCGCCGACCTCCATGGCGCGGCGCACCGCGACGTCCGAGAGGTCGAGGCGCTCCGGCCCGCCGTTCACCTCGAGCCGCGTCTTCGTTCGCGCCGCGGCGGCGATGATCGCCTCGAGGTCGACGTCGTAAGCGTCGCGCTTCTCGAGGAGCCGGCCGGTCGGGTGCGAGATGGCGTTCACGCGCGGGTGCCGCATCGCGCCGAGGATGCGCTCGGTCTGCGCGTCGCGCGGCTGCGCGAACGACGAGTGCACCGAGGCAGTGACGACCTCGAACAGCGCGAGCGTCGCGTCGTCGTAGTCGAGCTTGCCGCTGGACCGGATGTCGACCTCGCTGCCCACGAGCACGCGGAACGGCGCCATCCTCCGGTTCACCGCCTCGATCTCCCGCGTGCGCTTCGCGATGCGCTCCGCGTCGAGGCCGTGGGTCATGCCGAGGCCGATGGAGTGGTCGGTGAGCGCGAGGTATTCGTAGCCTTTCGCGCGCGCGCGCTCGGCCATGTCGCTCACCGTGTCGCGGCCGTCGGTCCAGCTCGTGTGGGCGTGCAGGTCGCCGCGGATGTCGGCGAGCTCGACGAGGTCGGGGAGAGCGCCGGCCATCGCGGCGTCGATCTCGCCGCGGTCCTCGCGCAGCTCGGGAGGGATCCAGCGCATCCCGAGCGCGGCGAAGACATCCTCCTCGCTGCGCGAGGCGATGGGGGGCCCGTCCTTGTCCTCGCCGATCCTGAACAGCCCGTATTCGTTCAGGAGGAGCTTGCGCTCCAGCGCGATCCCGCGCATGCGCACGTTGTGGTCCTTGCTGCCGGTGAAATACATCATCGCGGCGCCGAACTGCTCCGGCCTGACCACGCGAAGGTCGATCTGCATCCCCCGCCCGACCACGACCGAGGACTTGGTGTCGCCTCGCGCGATGACCCGCTCGACCTCGGGGGTGCCGATGAATGCGGTCATGATCCGGCCCGCATCGAGCGACCCGACGACGATGTCGATGTCGCCGATGGTCTCGCGCCAGCGGCGCGTGCTGCCGGCGACCTCGATGAGGCCGATGTCGCAGCGCTCGCGAAGCCAGGCCACCATGTCGCTCGCGGCCCGGCGCGCGTCGACGAGCAGGGACCGCCCGGTGCGCTGCTTGAGCGAGGCGATCGCCTTGATGATGTTCTCCTCGGTCCGCGCCTGGATCTTGGGGAGCGTGCGAAGCCGGCCGGCCTTGGCGGCCTCCTCGAGCTCGTCGATCGTGGCGATCCGCAGGTGCTCGTGGATGGCCCGCGCCGTGGCCGGGCCGACGCCGGGCACGCGCAGGAGCGTGAGGAGCCCTTCGGGCACCTGCGCCTTCAGCTCCTCGTGCCGCTTCGACCGGCCCGTCGTGAGCAGCTGCTCGATGGCTCCGGCGATCGCGGGGCCGACCTTGGGGATCTCGGAGAGCCGCTTCTGCTCCATGAGCGTCCGCAGCGGCTCGCGCAGGTCGCGGACGGCGCGCGCCGCGGCGCGGAAGGTGACCGCGCGGAAGGGGTTCGCGCCGCTCAGGTCGCTGAGGTCGGCGATCTCCTCGAGAACGGCAGCGACCCGCTCGTTGTCGTACGTGAGGGAGACACGGGGCACGAAGCGATGCTAGGAGGGATCCGCTGCTAGCGGCCGCTCGCTCCGGTGCGCGCGAGCTCGAGCATCTCGAACGCCTTGTCGATCTCGCCGCGCGCGCGAAGGACCCTCGCGTATTCGGCGGCCATGCCGGAACGGTCGGCGAGGTCGTTCACCTGCGTGTACAGGCCGATCGAGGCGTGGTACGCGGCATCCGCCTCGCTCGCCTGCCCGAGGGCCTCCTGCGCCGCGCCGGTCGCGCCGAGCGCGGCGGCCTGCTGGATCCGGTCGCCCGACTCGAGCTGGATCGTGGCGATCGACTGGCTCGTACGCCGCGACCGCCTTCGATGTGCGTCCGAGGCGGCGGTAGACCGTGCCGAGCGAGATGAGGATCCGCGAGCGCAGGCGCGGGTCGGCGATCTCGTGCTTCTCGACGACGTCGAGCGCGGCCTCGTACGCCTCGGTCGATGCCGCGAGCGTCGTCATGCCATTCCCCTGTCTACCGGCCACTGTGACCTCTTTGCTGCCGCGCTCTACACGGCGTCGACACTTGCGGGCATTGACCGCGTGCGTGCCTGAGAGCCAACCTGATCGGCACACTAGCGGCACCGATCGGGCGCTCACAACGCCCGAGCATGGACGGTGAATGGGATGGCACGCTTCGGACAGTCGTTCCTCGCGATGGCGATCGCCCTTGCTCTGCTGGTGCCCTTCGCTGGTGAGGCTTCGGCGGAACCCGGTGACCCCGGGACGACCTTCTGACCTCCGGAGCGCGCCGCGCGCGCATCGCCGATACTCCCTAGGGATGCCGGCCGCCATCTCGACCGACCGCCGCCAGCTCATCGAGCTCGACGGGTTGCGGTTCCTGTTCCAGCACGGCTATCGCTTCGGCAAGGTCACCTACGTCACGCGCCTCCCGCTCGGGAAGAGCATGACGGTGTGGGCGCCGGGCCACCTCACCGCGGAAGAGGTCGAGGCCGTCGTGCGCGGCGACAACCCCTGGATGCTGGAGGGCTAGCGTCCGCGCGGTCGTCCAGCGCGTCTCCGCGGCATCGGTCGACGTCTCCGGAGAACGCGTCGCCTCGATAGAGCGCGGCCTCGTCGTGCTCGTCGGCGTCGGCGAAGCCGACCGGCCCGAGGACGCCGAGCGCCTCGCGGCGAAGGTCGCGGGGCTGCGCGTCTTCGATGACCATCGTGGCCGGCTCTCGAAGGCGGTCGGCGATGTCGGCGGAGCGGTCCTCGCCGTCCCGAACTTCACGCTCTACGGCGACATCCGCGACGGCCGCCGGCCCGACCTGACCGGCGCGGCCCCCCCGGACAAGGGCCAACGCCTCTTCGACCTGTTCTGCGGCGCGGCGCGCGCGAAGGGCGTCCGCGTCGAGGCCGGGCGCTTCGGCGCGCTCATGCGCGTGGTCATCGAAGCCGATGGCCCGGTGACGATCGTCGCGAGCACCGAGCGCTGGGAGGAGGGCGAGCTCGGGGGCTAGCCGATCAGTCCGTCCTCGAGCTGTGCCACGCCGGGCTCGAGTCCCACGCCGTCGAGTCCGAGGCCGCCGCGGCGCACGCGCCGTAGACCTGCGCCGTCGCAAGGATCTGCCTCACCTGGCCCGGTCGCAGCGACGGGCGCCGGTCAGGGGGCGGCGGCCAGCTCCAGCGCCGTCGCGAGCGTGAGCTTCGCGGCCTTGAGCCAGAGGCGGGGGTTCGTGAGCTTGTCCGGGGTGTCGTTCACGGTGTGGAAGGTGGAGTTGCCCGGGAAGGCCGCGTCGTTCTCGCCGTAACGCTGGCACAGCGACACGGAAGGGATCCCCGCGAGCCCGAAAGGCGTCCCGTCCATGATCGTGCTGCCGTCCGGAGCGGCCTGCGCGTTCAGGGGCGAGACGCCGATGGCGTAGCGCTGGTTCACCGCGACGACCCGGTCGCGCAGCGCCGCGGACGCGCCGGTGTGCCAGAGGAGATCGAGCCGGTCGGCGATGGGGTTGAAGCCGACCATGTCGATGTTGATCGCGGCCCTGTACGGGTACGGCCTCGGCAGCGACTGCACGTACGCGGCGCTGCCCTTGTAGAAGAGCTCCTCGCCGTCGAAGAACCCGAGCACGATCCGCGTGGGCAGCCGCATGGCGTCAGGTGCGCCAAGGATCCTCGCGTACTCGAGAAGCGCCGCCGTTCCAGTCGCGTTGTCGTCCGCGCCTGGAGCCGCATCCCGTGATGGATCCCATCCGGGCGAGCGGTTCGAGATCGAGTCGTAGTGCGCGGCGATCAGGATCCATCCGTCCTTCGGGGCATCAAACCCGCGAGGATCGACGATGGCGAAGATGTTCTCGAGAGCGATCCCTTGATAGGAAGTGCGATGGCTCTCGAGCTTCACACCAGGGATGGCGCCGAGCTGTTCCTTGATGTACGCGACGGCCTTCGCGTGCCCGGGGTGGCGCGGGTCGCGCGAGCCCACGGCGGTGAGCGCGTTGAGGTGGTCCCACATCTTCGCGGCGCTGACCTGCGACAGGTATGCGTTCACGCATCCTTCGACCCCGATCTGAGCGCATGCGCTCAGATCGGGCAGACCGCCGGGGACGTCTCCGGGCTGAGCAATGGGCGTCACGGCCGCGTTCTGTGACGGCGTGGCGGTCGGCGGACCTGCGGCCGGCGTGAGCGCCGGTGGGGTGCGAGGGGATGGGCTCGCGAGCGGGGTCGGGCTCTGGCCGACGCTCGTCTCCCCACCGCATGAGATCAGCGCGACAAGCAGAACGGCGAGCCCCGCTGTGGCCCGCCGAGGGCCCCCGCGCGGCTGGGGGACGACCCGACAGCAGGGCGCCGACGAACGAACAGGGCGCGGAAGATGGCCGCGAGGCCCGGAGGGAGGGCGGTCCCAGCCGCGAAGAGAGGGTTGCCGCGGGCGCGCGGGGCTTGCCGTCCTCCTTTGGCCGGTCAGTTCGGGCGCTCTCCGACGGGCTTGCGCTCCTCAGCGGGCTCCTTCGCGAACTCCTGCTTCAGGAACTCCACGCTCCCGGCGCGCATGTCCACGTAGACGGTGTCGCCCTCGCTGAACTCGCCCGCGAGCAGCTTCTGCGCGAGCGGGTCGAGCACGAGGCGCTGGATCGCCCGGCGGATCGGCCGCGCGCCGTAGACCGGGTCGAAGCCCTCGCGCGAGATGTGCACCTTCGCGCCGGGCGAGAGCTCGAGCGAGACCTTCCGCTGGGCGAGGCGGCGCGCGAGCATGGCCGTCTCCTTCTCGACGACCTCCATGAGCTGCTCCTCGGTGAGCCGGCGGAAGAAGACGACCTCGTCGATCCGGTTGAGGAACTCGGGACGGAAGTGGCCGCGCAGCGCGTCCATGACGTGGCGGCGCATGGCGTCCTCGTCGATGCCGGTCTCCGAGAGGAAGGTCGAACCGACGTTGCTCGTCATGATCACGACCGTGTTCTTGAAGTCGACCGTGCGGCCGTGGCCGTCGGTGAGGCGGCCGTCGTCGAGGATCTGCAGCAGGACGTTGAACACGTCGCCATGGGCCTTCTCGATCTCATCGAGCAGGATGACCGCGTACGGCCGCCGACGGACGGCCTCGGTGAGCTGGCCGCCCTCGTCGAACCCGACGTAGCCCGGCGGCGCGCCGATGAGGCGCGAGACGGTGTGCTTCTCCATGTATTCGCTCATGTCGAGGCGGATCATGGCCTTCTCGTCGTCGAACAGGAACTCCGCGAGCGCCTTCGCCAGGAGCGTCTTGCCGACGCCGGTCGGGCCCAGGAACAGGAACGACGCCAGCGGGCGGGCGGGGTCCTGCAGGCCCGCGCGCGCGCGGCGCACCGCGTTCGAGATCGCGGTGACCGCCTCGTCCTGGCCGACGACGCGCTGGTGCAGGTGCTCCTCGAGGCGCAGCAGCTTCTGGACCTCGCCCTCGAGCAGCTTCGTGACCGGGATGCGCGTCCAGCGCGAGACGACCTCGGCGACGTCCTCGGGCGTGACCTCTTCGGCCAGGAGCTTGCGCCCCCGCTGCTGCTCCTTCAGGCGCTCCTCGGCCTCGCGCACCTCGCGCTCGAGCGTCGCGAGCGTGCCGTACTTCAGCTCGGCCGCCCTGGCATAGTCGGCGGAGCGCTCGGCCCGCTCGATCCGCGCGCGCACCTCCTCGAGCTGCGACTTCTTCT